>JAAEET010000036.1 GCA_013415565.1 Methanomicrobiales archaeon | reverse complement strand
TAACCGCCAGATTAAGGTGGGGCTTCTCAGCTGCCATAACATTCCTCCGATAAAGACAAACTGCAGAAGTACAGCCTGTTTACGCGAGTATTATGTATTGGAAACGGATCCTTATTAATCATTTCGATGAGCGATATTTGGGTAGTTTTCCCGAAATAACGGGAAAAACCGGTATTATCATATCATATGGACACAATATCACCTCCCCACTCATGAAGACGCTTGCCATAACCCGTGATGAAAAGAATATCCGCGCAACCGTTGAATGTGCTGACGGCGTGGTTTCGATCTACCGCAATTGCGCGTTCTGTGCTTACTGTAAAGGAGTCCGGATTGGTGATACCTTCCACGTGACTCCCCAGGAGGCGGCGCTGCGGAATCTTTCAACCGGGACAGCAGGAGACGAGGCTCTGATGAACGCAGCGATGCAGTTCAATTCCCTGGCGGCTTCAGCAACGGCGATAGAATGCACCGATGACCAGAATACCGGATTCAGGTCACGGTACCGGAGCTGACGTCTTCTTCTCCGAGGATCCCGGGCCTGAAGAGATCCTCTTCCGCGATCTGGGCCCGGATCTCCTCCCTGAATGTTTCGAACCGGAGCTCGTCCAGCTGATCCGCGAGGAGCCAGCCGCTCCACGCCCTCCGGTACACCCAGGTGACGACTTTTTCCACCACATCGGCTGCAGCCCGGCTGCTCCTGACCGCCACCAGCTCCCGCCCGATCTTCGGATGCCGCCCCCTGCTCCCGCCAACAGTGATGACATAGTAGGGACCCGATGATTTGAGGAGGTCGTACGGGCAGGACCGGATACACACACCGCAGTCGATGCACTTCGAACTGTCCAGGACCGAAATCCCCTTCTTGATGGCGATCGCGTCTTCCTTGCAGTACTCGACACAGGTCCCGCACCCGGTGCACATCCCCGGTACCCGGATTGGCTCGATCCTCCCCATCACACCGATCTCGTTCAGCATGGGGCTCGTGCAGGCGTTCGGGCATCCGGAGACGGCGATCCTCAGCTTGACCGGCATCTCTTTTCCGAAGAGCCGCCTGTCGATCTCCAGGGCAAGTGAGATGGCATCGATATTGCCGAAAATGCACCGCCGGTTCCCGGTACACGCGATAACATTCTTCACCTCGTCCTTCTCTGCACCAAGCGGAGTCTCATTCGTGGTAAGATCGTTGGAGATGTCGTCGAGCCGTTCGGGAGGCATGCCGGGGATCTCGATGGTCTGGCGTACCGTCAGCTGCACGGCATCTGCACCGTATCGTTCGGCGATATCCGCGATTCCCCGCAATTGTCCGGGTCGTATCATCCCTGCCGGGAGGCGGGTCCGGATCGTACAGTATTCCGGGTTCCGTTCCGTAATCACGCCACCTCTCTTGTGAACTCCGCGATCCTTGAACATCAGAGAAAGATAAAGGTTCAGGCCTAAAAAACTGCGCTCCCGGGTATGATTACCAGGACCGAAAGCACCAGGGCACGGGTGATCTCTCCCGATGCGCCGACGATATCTCCATTTATACCGCCGAACATGCGGCGTGAAACGAGGAGCAGGCATGCAGGAACCGCGACCATGACCAGGGCGACCCCGCCAAGCCTGAGCAGGGAGAGAGGGAGAAGGAGCAACGGAACGCAGAGAAGGGCTGAGAGAGCCGGGAAATACGGCCGCGAGGCCTGGTGGAGAAACGAATGGATCCCGTCGCGGAACGGCGGTCCGTAGGCCGTGAGAAACGCCATCGAGAACTTTGCAGCGACTTCAGCGGCAATCAGGGCTGCCCAGAGCACCGGAGAAGATGCCATGGCCGCGAAACTCACCAGGGTTACCGCCCCTCCCACAGCCACACCGCCGGCCCCTATCTGCCGGTCGGTCAGGGCCTGCTGCCGTTTCTCACGGTCCCCGTGGACCATGAGCCCGTCACCCAGATCGAGGAGCCCGTCAAAGTGGTGGGCGCCGGTGATGAGGAAGAGGATGGCGACTGCGGCGGCCGAAGCGAGCAGGGGTGTGCCGATCCAGAAGACACCGATCGCGGCAACTCCGCCGGTCACGTATCCGGCGACAGGATAGAGCCACGAATAGCGTGCGAACGAGGCGAACTCGGCCGGTTTCCCAAGAGGGAGTACCGTGGTGAACTGGAGCAGGGCACGCAGCGGATTCAGCAGCATTCACTGTAGAGGCGGGATGTGCACCCGGCAATCAGCCCGGCAACAGCATCGTCAAGGAACGGCCCGAGTGCGGAGAGGATTCCCGGCTTCTTCTGGTCGTACCTGGTGAATTCGAACCGGGCATAGGTTCCCCCTATGCACTCGGCGATGGCCATGCCGATGATCTCATCGGAGAGCAGGAACACGGGGTCGCCCTGGATCTCCGGATCTGAGGATTCGAAGATCTCTTCCTCGAGGAGCATGGCGCCGAGCAGGAGGGAGGCGATATTCGGATCGCCAAGATATTTCCTGATCTTGTCCCGTATGGCTCCTGCTGCCGCTTCTGCATCCATCCCGTGCGGCACGTAGAGGACCATGGCGGCGGCGACCATACTATCGACGGATGCCCCCTTTTCCCGAAGGCGCTCTTCGATTCTGAACATGAGGGAGAGATCTTCACCGGATTCCTTTATTAGGGTTCCCACATTCGGCCCCGGCGGGGATTGTTCAGCGGCTGGAGGTCTCCGGGAATCTCGCGAAAATCCATTCCCCCGATTCCTTACCCGGACTTTTGACTGGTGACAACCTGAAAAAGGAAACCGGCAGGAATGTATCCTCTGAAATCCGGGATCGGTCTAACCCCGCAGGAAGGATAGATTGATGCTCCGCGAAGTGGGAGGGATCAGGGAAGATCGGCATGCCGTTTGTCTCCGCGAATCCGGAAATACACCCTGAAAGGCCTGTATTCTGCAGCATCCTCGCCAACACCCTTCTCTCCACGGTTCCCGGGATCTCGGGCGCCGGCCCGACGCCGGAGAAGACGCTCTATACCCCCATCCTGGATGCGGAGCTGATTGCCGATGGATCCATCACCAGTATGCCCGTGAAACCCAATACACCCACCGGATGTCCGACTCCGGCATCCATCACCCGGGCCATGATGGAGCTGACCGGCCTCTCACCGCTCTTCATCAATGCCGGTCTCGCGTACCGGCCCACCGTCCCGTGCCTCGATGTATACGGGGTTCCCGGAGACGATCCCCGGTTTGGCGATGCGGTTCCCGCCGCGGAGGCCCTCTTCGCCCGGGGAGAATCGCTCGGCAGCTTTCTCGGACGGGCGGCCGATCTCCTCGTCCTCGGTGAGTGCGTTCCGGGAGGCACCACCACGTCGCTCTGCGTGCTCCGGGCACTCGGGTACCCGGCCCGCGTGAGCAGCAGTTACATCGAAAACCCGGTCTCCATGAAGGAAGAGGTATGGCGGATAGTTTCCGGGAGGATCGCTGAATCCGGAATCTCCTCACCGCTGGATGCGGTCAGAGTGGGGGGTGATCCCATGATCGCAGTCGGTGCCGGAATCGTATCAGGCTTTCCCGGCCACCTGATCCTTGCAGGAGGAACCCAGATGCTCTCGGTCGCTGCGGTCATGAAGGCCATGGGAAGACCGGTTCCCCGCATCGCCACCACCTGCTATGTCCGGGACGACCCATCGGCAAATTTTGAAGAGACGGCAGGGCGCATCGGAGCCGAGGTGTACTATATCGACCCCGAGTTCGGAGACCTCGGCCATGCCGGCCTTGCCCGCTACTGTATCGGGGAGGTCAAGGAAGGGATGGGCGCAGGAGGCGCCATGCTGCTGGCCTGGCTGCTGGGTTTTACACCCGTGGCAATCCGCGGTAAGATCCTTGAATTCGCCCGCGTGTATTCCTGAAAAGAGGCCTTATTACCATCACGGATCAACTGATCAGGGAATGCTCCCGATCTACGTGGTCAACAACCATGGACAGTTCAACCACCTGATCCAGCGGATGCTCCGGGATCTCGGGATCGACGCCAGGATGATCGCGAATACCACCCCGCCGGAAGAGGTCGCATCCGGCTGCCGGGGGATGATCCTCGGGGGCGGGCCGAGTATGGAACGGGCCGGGAATGCCGGCCAGTACCTGGACCTGGGACTGCCGGTTCTCGGGATCTGCCTGGGTCTCCACATCATCACCGCCACGTTCGGGGGGACGGTGAGGCCCGGACGTTCCGGTGGCTATGGCCCCATAGACGTCGTAATCCGGGAGCACGACGAGATCCTGAAAGGATACCCGTCACGGATAAAGGTATGGGCTTCCCATGCCGACGAGGTAGCCGTTCCGCCGAAGGGCGCCGTCACGCTTGCCACTTCGCCGGTCTGTGAGAACGAAGCCATTGCCATTCCCGACCGGCGGATCTACGGACTCCAGTGGCATCCCGAAGTGAGTCATTCGGAGAACGGAAGGCTGGTCTACGAGAACTTCAACCGAATCACCCTCGAGTTCGGTTCATCATAACGGATGTACCATGATGCAGAGAAACGAACTTGCCCGTCGGATCCGGAATATCGGTTTTTCATGCACCAGGTGCGGAGAATGCTGCCGCGGAACCGATAACCTGGTCATGGTGTCCCCTGGAGAGATTGAACGGATGAGGAAAGAAACAGGTCTTGCCGCCGATTCCATTGCCGAACCTTACCCCGAACGCATCGAGACCGGAGATGGGGGAAGCATCACCTTTGAATGGGCGCTCCGGAAGAACAAGGCCGGCTGCAGATTTTTTTCCGATGGACACTGTGCCTCCTACGCCGCACGCCCCTGGATCTGCCGGACCTATCCGTTCATGCTCGAAGGAGAAACCCTCCTGGTATCCGACTGCCCGGGCACCGGAAAGGAGATCTCCCGCGAAGAGGCGTGGAATCTTGCCGGCAACCTCCTGCAGCGGAGGAGAGCCGAACAACTCGAGGAGGAGCATGTCCGAAGCGTTCTCTCCGCATCTGAGATTCCACCCGGCTGCCGGGTTCTCGTGGACGGCAGGGGAATGAAGGTGCTCTGATGGCCGAGATCCGCATCATCGGGACCGCACATGTCTCGAGCGAAAGCGTTGCAGAGGTACGGGAAGCCGTCGCCGAGTTCTCACCGGATGTGGTTGCCGTCGAGCTCGATCCCGGCAGGTATGCGGCCCTGAAGAAACAGGTGCAGGAAGCATCGGTCTCCGAGGTACTCGAAGCAAAAACATTCACCCAGCTCCTGGTGCAGTGGCTCCTCGCCTACCTCCAGCGCAGGATAGGGCTCGATGTGGGTGTCGAGCCCGGTGCTGAGATGAGGGCTGCCGTCGAGGAGGCTGAAGGGCGGGGCATCCGGGTCGGCCTGATCGACCGTGACATCCGGATCACGCTCCGGAGGTTCTGGCGCTCCCTCTCGTTTTTCGAGAAAATGAAGATGTTCTATGCCCTCATGGTCTCGATCACGCAGGTTGAGGAAGAAGAGATCGATATCGAGGAGCTGAAGAAACAGGACGTCATCGCCACCGCCATGGAGGAATTCCGGAAATTCTCTCCCAACGGTGCCAGGGCGCTTATCGACGAAAGGGATGCCTACCTTGCCCACCAGATCATCGGGCTCTCGAAGCAGTATGACCGTATCCTGGTGGTGATAGGGGCCGGTCACCAGGAAGGGGTGAAGCGGTACCTGGGTGATCCTGCTTCCCTTCCCCCGGTAAACACCCTCACTGCGGAGATAAAACCTCGGCCCTGGGGGCTTATCTTCGGGGGGATTGTCACCTTTCTTTTCCTGTTCCTGCTCGTTGCCATCGGGTTTTCGGGAGTGGGACTCGATGTCCTGTTCACCGCCCTCCTCTACTGGGTGCTCATTCACGGGCTGCTGACCGCTGCCTTCACCCTCCTCGCCCGGGGCCACCCGCTCTCGGCTGCCACCGGGTTTGCCGTCTCCTGGTTCACCGCGTTGAACCCTCTCATAGCCGCAGGGTGGTTTGCCGCGATCGTCGAGGCAAAGATCCGGAAACCAACACCCTCCGATTACCGGAAGATCTTTGAGGCAGAGACCCTCTCGGACATGATCAAGATACCGCTCTTCAGGGTCGTCCTCGTTGCAGCGGTGGCAAACATCGGGTCTACCCTCGGAACCATCATCTATTTCCTTTTCATCTTCCCGATCCTCGGCATCGACCCCGGCCTGCTCATCAGCGAGGGCATCGGGAACATGGTCCAGGCGGTTCAGAACCTCTTCTGACCTTTCTTTTTGGAACAGAAAGTATTTGGCCGGGGTGCTGCCACCAGTTCCTCGTGAGCTGCCATGAACAAGATGTACCTGCTCTTCCTGCTCTGCTTCCTCGGGATTGTCATCACCCCCGCTGCTGCAGGCGTAAACACCATCCCCGCTTCGGGGACGGTATTCCTTGGTGAAGACGACCTTGACATATCCGCCACGGGTGTTCCCCCCAATTCCAACATCGTCTGGTATGGAACAGGAGGGACCATCGGTTCGGCCCCTTCGGGGACGGTCTTTGTCACCGATCCGACCAGTTTCTACGTGTCGCCGGTTCTCTTCGAGGGTAAAACCGGCCCGTGGTTCACCGAGTCAGGCAATGTTCTCGCCTTCTATGTCCAGGAACCCCAGATCTCCCTCCGGGTCTTTGATCACACCGCCGGTTTTGAGATCACACCGTCCACGGTCTGGGTTCCCAAGGGAGATATCGTCGGGTTCCAGATCGACAATACGGTCTATGTCCTGGCAAACCGTCCCACGTCTCCCGGTGCCCCGGTCACCATCAGGATCCGGGGCCCGGGCGGGATCGAGTACTCTGCTGTTGACAGTTTTTCACTCGAAGATATCATGGTAAATTCACCGAACTACCAGACCGGGCCGGTATGGTATACCGGAGATTACCAGAGCGGCAACTACACGGTCTGGGTCGAGAGCACCGGCAACGACATGAACGACAACTATCCCCGCGAAGGACAGACCATCTCCACTCAGGTGACATTCCTGATGCAGAGCACAAACCCGTCGATAACTCCTACGCCCACCCCGACAACCATTCCCACTACTGTCCCGCCAACCGTGCCGACGACCGTTCCGCCCACGCCCACACCGGGATTCGGCATTACCCTCACCCTGGTTGCCATGGCCGCGGGATTGATCGGGATACACATCCGGAAATGAACGACCCGGGACAACCCGGTTTCCCAAAGAAACCATTTTTTCATCCGCGGGCAAGGGAAGTACCATGAACGTGGGAACCACCATCATCAAGTCCCGCCACAGCGTCAGGTCCTTCAAACCGACCCCGGTTGAAGACCATATCATACGGGATGTGCTGGAATGCGCACGCCATGCCCCGACGGCAATGAACCATCAGCCCTGGCTCATCGGGGTTGTCAGGGAGAAATCCCTCCTGAAGGAGATAGCCGGTCTCACCGATCACGGGAAATTCATCGCCGACGCCGCACTCTGTTTCACCATCTTCGGTGAACGGGACGAAAAGTACTACCTCGAGGACTGCTGTGCGGCGACCGAGAACATCATCATCGCCCTCCAGTCGTATGGCATAGGGTCCTGCTGGGTTGCAGGGGACAAGAAACCGTACGCCGGGGCGGTCAGGACCCTCCTCAAAGTCCCGGAGAAATATACCCTGGTCTCGCTTCTCCCGGCAGGCTATCCGGCCGATATCGCCCTCATGAAGAAAAAAGACCTGGATGAGGTCACGTTCTTTGAAACATACGAGGGAGGATAACCTCCCTTCACAGGTCCGTCGTAAGCAAAACTTATTTATTTTCTGCAGATTCAGAGCGAAGTGGTGAAACCAGATATGGAAGGAAAAGATCTCGGATCCCTAATCTATGCCTATGACACGGCTGCCGGTGAGGCGCTGGGAAAGCGGGAGAGCCATACCCCGAAGATCGAGGCCCCGGGAACAGCGAAGCCCGATGAGGCTGTCACCGTGAAGGTCACGGTCGGCCCCCACCCGAATACCGTCGAGCACTCTATCCGCTGGCTGGCAGTATTCTTCTATGAAGAAGGGCGGGCGTTCAATCCCGTTACTCTTGCCAAGGTCTCATTCAATGCCCCCACCACCGAGCCGGAGATCATCCTGAAGGTCAAGCTTCCCAAAAGCGGCGTCATCCATGCCCTCGAGTACTGCAATCTCCACGGCCTCTGGTCCGGAAAAAAAGAGATAAAAATCGCATAACCCTTTTTATCTTACGTCCGGGACGCAAGCACCCTGAAGGGAGACCCTCATCATCGCCACGGGCAGAGCCTCTGCTGATGAAATTCCTGCTACCGGCGCTATCCCGCCGTCACGTATCGGGGTTCAGGGCACCCGACGGCAGCTGCTGCAGCGCGTTCCCGGATGCCGTTTCTTTTTCCCGCAGAAGGACGATCCGGTGGGTGACGAATCCGGTGTCATGGCAGGAAAAAATTTTCCGGAAGACTTCCGGAGAGAAATGATGTGTATTAAACCGGCTCTTCTGCCGGCAACGCCCGGACCGACTTCATGTAGAAGAACCCGACCACCCCGAACGTGACCAGCGGTGAGAGCCATGCCGGGATGTGGTATCCGAAGCCGTCAAGGACCATGATACACCCGAGGAAGAGTATGGAGTACATCGCGCCGTTCTTGAGAAAGAGATAGCGCTTGATCCGGTCCACGTTGCTGATGGTGATCTGGCGCACGACGACCGCCCCGAGTCCGTTTCCAAGAATGATGAGGGGAACCGAGAGGGTGAATGCAAACGCCCCGAGCACGCCGTCGATGGAGAAGGTGGCGTCGATCACCTCAAGGTAGAAGATCTTGCTCCAGTCCGACATGGTGCCCCCCAACATCTTCCGTTCCTGCTCCTCGGCGTTCTGCCGGAACCCGTGCACAATGAAGAAGGCCGTCGAGCCCATCACAGCGGCAAAGGCCATCATAGGGTTGATCTGGAGGGAGAACCAGACCAGCAGCGCCAGAAGAATGGAGACGATGGCAAAGAACCACACCCCCTTCGAGGCGATGAAGCACTCGCCCCGGAGACCATAGTGCTTCTCCTCAAGGAAGATCCAGTGGAGGAAGAGGAAGAGGAGAAACGTCCCGCCCCCCATCAGCAGGATCGGTGCCGACTCCTCGATAGCGGCAATGACCGCGGGGTCGCTTGAAAATGTGGCGGTCAGGGCCCCGATCGGTCCGAGCGCCGGCGTTGACATCCAGACGATCAACCAGGGCAGGACGCCCCGGATGATGAAAACTGCAAACAGGAGCCCCCAGAGCAAAAACCATCGCCGTGCCCACTGGGACATGGTGGAGAGCACCTCTGCATTGATAATTGCATTATCAATGCTGCAGATGGTCTCAAAGAGGCACAGCCCGGCAATGATGATGATAACGGAGAGGATGTCCATGAGTGCTTTCACGAAGAGGTTGTTGATGTTCCCTTAAAAGGTAAGCGCTCCTGCCCCCCCAGGGCCTGGATTTCCGTTCTGAACCGGGCTTTTCAGGGTCCCTGCGCGGCAGAACCCTCCTCCCCAATTATTATCTCGTCCCTGCCCTCACCCAGTTATGATGAAACGGCCGGTTCTCCAGGTAGCACTCGACCTGCTCGACCTTTCCCGGGCGATCCAGATCGCCCGCGAGGCGGTCGCCGGGGGAGCGGACTGGATAGAGGCGGGGACGCCACTGATCAAGAGCGAGGGAATGGACGCGATCCGGAGCCTCCGGTCACACTTCCCCGATCACGACATTGTTGCCGATATGAAGATTGCAGATACCGGGGCGCTCGAAGTGGAAATGGCCGCGAAAGCCGGGGCCTCGGTGGTCTGCATTCTCGCCGATGCCGACGATGCGGTGATTTCCGAAGCAGTGCGGGCGGCGTCGCTCTACGGCGTGCGCCTCATGGCCGACCTGATCAACGTCGGAAACCCCCTGGAACGGGCCGGGGAGCTGGAGCGCCTCGGTGTGGAGATCATCAATGCCCACGTCGGTATCGACCAGCAGATGATCGGCAGAAGCTCGCTTGCGCTCCTCGAGACGCTCCGGGGTTCGGTAGCGATGGACCTTGCCGTCGCCGGAGGTCTCGATGCCGGGACCGCTCCCCAGGCAGTGGCAAAGGGGGCGGACATCGTCATCGTCGGCGGTGCCATCACACGTTCCGCGGAGGTCACCGGGTCAACCCGAGCGATACGGATGGCGATCGACAGCCCGTCCGTATCTCCCCCCGTGAGAACGACACAGGACGAGGCCGTCAGGGAGATCCTCTCCCAGGTCTCTTCCCCGAATGTCTCGGATGCCATGCACCGGAAGGGGGCCATGGCGGGGATTGTCGCGCTCTGCGGCGGGCTGAAAGTGGCGGGCCGGGCGGTCACCGCACAGTCGTTTGCCGGGGACTGGGCAAAACCGGTTGAGGCCATCGACCATGCCGGGGAGGGGGATATCCTTGTCATCAACAACGAAGGAAGCACGAGTGTGGCAACCTGGGGCGAGCTTGCGACCCTGAGTGCCATCCGCCGTGGCATCGCCGGCGTGGTTATCGACGGCGCTGTCCGGGACATCGACGACATCAGGAAGCTTTCGTTTCCGATCTTTGCCCGCGCCGTAGTACCCAATGCGGGGGAGCCGAAAGGGTTCGGGGAGATCAACTGCGAGATCCGGTGCGGAGGGCAGCTGGTCAGGCCCGGTGACTGGATCATCGGCGACGAGAGCGGTGTGGTGGTCATCCCCAGGGAGCGGGCGTACGAGATTGCACGAAGGGCGCTCGAGGTGAAGAAGACCGAAGAACGGGTCCGCGAGGAGATCCGCCGGGGAAGCACGCTCTCGAAGGTGTCGGACCTAGTCAGGTGGGAGAAGAAGTGACCGTCATCTTCGGCTGCGGGACAAACCCACCCCTGTATGCCCTGCCGGGTCCCCCTCCTGTCGAATGTGGGTCTAGGTGGTATCAGGCAGGCAGACCCGGTATCACTTCGTTCTCTTATCGGTGATACCGGGCCCCTGCCGGGCCGTGTCCGGGCCGGCCAGTCCTGTTTTCCCTGCTCCGGAACGGCAAACCGGCACTGCCGGAAAAAAGAAGTTACTGGAACATCGAGCTTTCAAGGAGCGTGCCCCCGCCGTTCCTGATGGCGGAGATCGCGGCCTCCACGTTGTCCACCCGCAGGATCAGCACGGCTGCTTCCTTCCCCGAATAGGCATAGGAATACTCGATATTGATCTTTCCTTCTCCAAGGATCCGGGCGATTTCATAGAGGCCTCCGGGAATATCCTTCATCTGGACAGCGATGACATCGGTGAAGGCCACGTTGAAGCCGATGCCCGAGAGCTTCTCGTAAGCCTTCTTTGGTTTGTCGACCAGCGCCCGGACCACCCCGAAACCGTCCGCTTCGGCGATGGAGAAGGCAAGGATATTGATCTCCTCTTCCTGGAGGGCTTTTGCGATAGCGGCCAGCCTCCCGGGCTTGTTCTCGGAAAATACCGATATCTGCCTGATAACGTACTTCTTCTGCTCCATGTCAGATCTTCCTCTTGTCAATAACCCGCTTTGCCTTCCCCTCGAACCGCGGGAGGGAGCCCGGCTCCACCAGCTCCACGTTCACGGCAACATTGAGGGCGTTCCTCAGACGGTGCTCCACGTTCCTTCGGATGGCCATGAGGTCGGTGATCTTGTCCGAGAACGCTTCCCTGCGCACTTCCACCTTGACCAGCATGTCGTCGAGTGCCCCTTTCCGGTCAACTTCGATCATGAAGTGCTGTCCGACCTCCGGGACGGTCATCAGGGTGTACTCTATCTGGGAGGGGAAGACATTGATGCCCCGGATGATCAGCATATCGTCCACCCGCCCGGAGATCCGATGGACCCTCGGATGGGTCCTGCCGCATCCGCAGACCTCGTCGTCATAGGAAGTGACATCGCCGATCCTGAACCGGATCATGGGCAGTGCCTCCTTCTGGAGCATGGTGATCACCATCTCACCCTGTTCGCCCGGAGGGAGCTGTTCCCCTGTCTCGGGATCGAGAATCTCGACGTATGCAAGATCCGCCCAGACGTGGAAACCGTTCTGCTCGGTACACTCGCAGAACATCGGGCCGGAGAGTTCGCTGGTACCGTAGATGTCGTATGCCCTGATCCCCAGCCATTCCTCGATCCGGGTCTTCATGTTATCCGACCAGGGCTCGGCGCCGAGGATGCCGATCCGGAGACTGGTGTCGTCCCTGATGCTCACCCCCATCTTTTCTGCCACCTCACCGATATGGAGGAGATAGGATGGGGTGCAGGCGATCGCGGTGGTGTGCAGATCCTGCATCAGTTCGATCTGTCGTTCGGTGTTCCCGACACTGGTTGGAAGAACGGTGGCCCCGATCCGCTCGGCACCGTAGTGGAGTCCGAGTCCCCCGGTAAAGAGGCCGTAGCCGTAACTCACCTGGAGCACGTCGCCCCGGCCAAGGCCGCAGGAGACGAGTCCGCGGGCAAGGGAAGCGGTCCAGTTGTTCAGGTCGTTCTGGGTGTAGCCGACCACGGTCGGCTTCCCTGTCGTTCCTGACGATACGTGGTAGCGGACCAGGTCTTCCTGCCCGGCGACAAAGATCTTGTCCGGGTAGTTGTCCCGAAGGTCGCTCTTGACCATGAAGGGGAGCTTCCGGATGTCCGAAAGAGCCCTGATATCGTCGGGATGTACCCCCTCCTCTCTCATACGGTCATGGTAGAAGGGGGAGAAACTGTACAAACGGTATACCAGCGTCTTGAGAAGCCGGTACTGCAGACGCCGGATATCCTCACGGGGCATCTCCTCGATTCTCGGGTCCCAGCACTTCACCTAGACCACCCCCCGCCGGTCAATAACCCGCTTTGCCTTCCCCTCGAACCGCGGGAGGGAGCCCGGCTCCACGAGTTTCACGGTAGTCCTGAGCTCGAGGGTTTCCCTGAGCTCCTTGACCACCTTCTTCTGGATTCGTGACAAGTCCGCGAGCTCTCCGGAGAAGTGGGCGCGGTTGATCTCGACTTCAATGGTCATCTCATCAAGGTGATTGACTCTGTCCACATATACCATAAACTGACTCCCGACCTCCGGAATACGGAGGAGCACGTGTTCAATCTGGGACGGGAATACGTTGATCCCCCGGATCACCAGCATGTCGTCACTCCTGCCGGTGATGCGGGCAATCTTCTGGGCTCTCCCGCATGGGCACTCATCGGGCAGCAGCATGGTGATGTCCCCGGTACGGTAACGGAGGAGGGGCATGGCCTCCTTGACCAGCGGCGTGACCACGAGTTCTCCCCGTTCTCCGGGCCCGAGCACCTCGCCGGATGCCGGATCGATGATCTCCACAAGGTAGGAATCGTGCCAGATGTGGAGCCCGTCCCGCTCCGGGCATTCGAACGCTACCCCGGGACCGAAGAGCTCGGAGAGGCCGTAGCTGTCAAAAGCGGTCACGCCGAGCCGGGATTCAAGTTCTCCCCGCATGGCATCCGACCAGGGTTCGGCACCGAACAGGCCGGTCCGGAGCGTCGCGAGTTCGACTCCCATCTCCTCCGCCACCTCGGAAAGGTGCATCGCGTAGCTGGGGGTGCAGTGGATGGCAGTCACGCCGAAGTCCTGGATCATCTCGATCTGCCGCCGGGTATTGCCCGTCGCACTCGGGATGACGGTGAGCCCGACCTTCTCGGCACCGTAGTGAAACCCAAGCCCGCCGGTGAACATCCCGTAGTTGACCATGTTCTGGAAGATGTCCCCCACTTTCAGGCCGACCATGGTGAGGTTCCTGGCGATCAGCTCTGCCCAGGCCTCGAGATCACCCCGGGTGTAGCCAACTACCGTCGGCTTGCCGGTCGTGCCGGAGGTGGTGTGGATCCTGATCACCTTCGAGAGCGGAACGGCGAGAAACCCGAACGGATACCCGTCGCGGAGATCCTGTTTCCGGGTGAAGGGAAGCTTCCTGATGTCCTCGAGCTTCCTGATCTCCCCAATCCGGATACCCGCATCTTTGAGCTGCTGCTGGTAGAACCCGACCGACCCGACTTGCCGGAGGGTCCATTTCAGGCGTTTCAACTGGAGCTGTTCAAGGTCTTTTCCCTTCAGGGTCTCTATTTTCTCGTTCCAGAACATCGCCGTCCTCCTTCCCTGTTTCTCCCGGATTTCCGGAACAGAGCTGTTGTTTCTGCCGGTTGGATCATTTCCATGCTGATGCACCATAAACAGACGGCCGGAGGGCCGTTTGATACCGAATATATCAGTCGTGCATCCTGAAAAATCTTGTCAGGATATAGCATGGCACCCGGATCGAGGTGGAAACCGCCCGGAAAATCTCCGAAAATCTCTCTCAAAACGATGTATTGATGTAGACGGCTGGCCTAGATTCTGCATACAGGCACGTTTGATGCCGGGCCGGCAGGGGAATGCATATGCGGGTACCATGGAAGACGGTTGCGGGATTCGGCGCACATCTCAAGGCGACCAGAAATTCGCTCATCATCCAGCGGGGTGGACGCAGGGAGGAGATTCCCCTCGATTCCATCGACCACCTCCTCCTGATGGGTGGACATTCTCTCCATACGTCGGTGGTGAACGCACTCCTCCGTTCCGGAAAGACCATCTCCTTCTTTGAGGCCGACGGGCAACCCCTGGGAATCCTCCGCCGTTACGGCGAGCATCCCGATGAAATTATCCGGAACGCCCAGGACCAGGCGCCATCCCATTCATATGCGCTCAGGCTGGCCAAGGCAGCCACCATCAACCGCATCAGCCTGATCGAATCCCTGGAAGAGGAAATGCCGGGACGTCTCCTGTACGAAGGGGAGATGGACATCATCCGGCAGCACCTTGCCGAATTCGAGAATCTGGTCCGGGTGGACGAGATCAGGCGGGTGTACCGTATGGTATCCGACATGTACTACGAGATTGTCGCGAGGACCGTCCCTCCCGGGATGGGGTTTCGCCGGCGGACCACCCGGCCCCATACCGATGTGGTCAACAGCATTCTTTCGGTCGGCTACGGGATGCTCTTCGGCAACGCCTGCGTGGCCGCGATCGGCGGTGACTGCGACCCTGACAGGGGATTCCTTCACACGGGGCGGGCGGGCCTCGTCCATGACCTGACCGAACCCTTCAAACCGGCCATGATCGATCGGCCGGTGCTGGAGTTGGTACGGGACGGTCTTGATCCGGGAGAGTACGAAAGCAGCACCGAACGCTGCATCCTCTCCGATGAACTCCTGGAACGCCTGATACCGGTATTCCACCAGACGATCCGGCAGGACATCCTCGATGAGCAGGTGCTGGCTCTCCGTGAATCCCTGCTCGGCACCAGCGAGTTCTTTGTGGTGAAGGTGTAGCCGGGCGATCCCCGCTTTCCGGATCCTCTTCTCATTCGCCATGGCCCGGATGCAGAAACTGTCGGCAGAGAGAGTATCATAACCGAGCCGGCGCTCTCCCCTGGTCTCCGTCAGGTGGGGTCAGGGCTCGATCCTTCTGACCTGAAAATCCATGAACTGTGTCAGGGGATGATCCAGGATCTCGATATCCCGGATCACTGCCCGGGGACAGGCGTAAATCATCGATACGAACTTTTCGAGGAGGATTGGATCGCTTGTGGCGATGGCAAGGACGGTTCCGTCCGGCATGTTCATCACTTCACCCCTGATATTGAGACGGCTGGCCAGGGAGCGGATACAGTTTCTCATGCCGACCCGCTGAACCTTTCCGGAAATGCGTATCTGGATCGTCTTCTGTTCCGGAACAGACAGCCTCCCGGATTTCCGGGCAGGTACACGTTCATCCCATGTCTGGTCTTCCACACCCTCTCCCGGTGTCTTTGTTGCCTGATATCGGTAATAGTCTTTCCCCCGCCTCTCTTTCTCTTCTCCTCCGGTATCGTCGTTAACATATAGCATTATATGGTTTATATAACAGTGAACGGGACTGGTTTATCCCTGAATAATTACAGCATTTAAGGCCAGGAAAAAGTAAAAAAAGAACAATAATTGGATATTTTGCCCGGCTACACGCACCGCACCTGTTCCAGGATCTCCTCATAGAAGAGCCGTGCCGTACCGGCATCAGGAGATTCTACAATGACCCGTACCAGGGGCTCTGTTCCCGAAGGCCGGACCAGTGCCCAGGAATCGTTCCGGTTGATCCGGATACCGTCTGTTCTGTCGATTGATTCGTGTGCATACGTCTTTTCAATGGCGGTGATCAGGGACCCGGGATCATCGACCGTGAACTTGCCGGCTATCAGGGTAAATTCAGGGAGTTGATCGACAAGGACTGAGAGGGGATGCCGGCTCCCGGCAAGGATCGCCGCCATCATTGCGGCTGTCATCCCCCCGTCCCGGCAGTACTGGTGGGAAGGGTAGATTATGCCCCCGTTTCCTTCACCGCCGAACGCTACCGGCGTTCCGGCTTCCCGGAGTGCCAGCATGGTACGGGCGACGTAGATGCTGCCGACCGGGGTGTAGCGGACATCGCAGCCATGCCGCCGGGCAACCGTCTCGACCAGGAGCGAGGTCGACACCGGGGTGACCACCGTACCTTTTGTCTCCCGGCAGATTCGGTCTGCAATCAGGGCAAACTCCTGGTTCTCGTTGATGTAGCGGCCGTTCTCATCGATGAAGACCGCCCGGTCCGCATCACCGTCGTGAGCGACGCCGAAGTCGGCACCGGTTGCCGCTACCAGGTCGCAGAGGGGGGAAAGCCCGTCGGGTGACGGCTCGGGCAGCCGTCCCGGGAACCGACCGTCCATCTGGCCGTTGATTGTCAGCACCCGGCAGCCCAGGCGGGTGAGGATTTCCGGCGTGGTAAAACAGGCTGCGCCGCATCCCGGATCTACGACAACGGTCTTTCCCTCTCCGATTCCGGCCGGGAACTGCCCGACCACGGCATCGATATATCCGGAGACGAGATCGGGAGCGGTTTGCTCACTGCCGGCACCGTTCCAGGGGACGAGGTCGAACCGGTGCCCGAACAGCCGGTTTTCCAGGAGGACCGTCTGCTCATCTCCCATCTCGGTTCCGTCGGGTTCGATGACTTTCACCCCGTTATACTCGGGAGGATTATGAGAGGCGGTGATCACCGCCCCGGCCTCGAAATGGTTGCGGACCAGGAACTGGAGCGCGGGAGTGGGGAGAATCCCGCAGTCGGTTACATCGCAGCCCGTGGCCAGAAGCCCGGCTTTCAGCGCTCCTGCCAGCGCCGGTCCGGAGGTGCGGGTATCCCGCCCAACAGCGATCCTCCCCTTCCGCATCGAGCCCAGTGCAAGGCCGATGGACAGCGCAAGGTCGGGCGTCATGTCGGCGCCGACGATACCCCGCACCCCGTTCGTGCCGAAGAGTCGCTTCTGGAGCTTCATGGAAATTCAGTCCTCCTCCGTTACCGGATTGGTCAGCGGGAGCAGGATATCGGTTGCAAACAGGGCGGCCTCGATTGCACTGTTGGGATCGGCGGCACACACGCCGAGGTGTATCTCAGGATCGCGTCTTCCGGGAATCTTTCCCGAATAGGAGATCCGGGCAAAAAGGACGCCGTCGATCTCCCGGATATTCCGGTCAAGATCGGCTTCTGCATCCGAGATGACCCTGCGGTCAGGTCCCTGGGGGCAGGCGAGCGTACAGGTGAGGATCGTGGTACCCGGGTAGCATCGGGTTCTCAGGCTTCTTGCGAATCCTTCGGCGGTGATAAATTCGTCGCATGCATCAAGACGGGCAATCACGTCATCCACCGAGGGGTCGGTCATCACCACCTGGTTGGCTTCGTCAAGCTCCCCGATCACGAACTTCGGAAACGGCCGGGATTTGAACCCTTCGATGACCGCAAACTGGATACCCGCATCACAGAGCATGACCAGGATTTCGTCGAGATCGGTCTCCCTGACAGCGGCGAAGGTCTTTTCACCGTCGATTCCTGCTGAAATCCGTGCACCAGCCGTAAAAAAACGGGTCGTGTCCTTTCCTTCTTCAAGGCTGATGTCATGGTGCCCGATATGTTTGATGACCCCCACCGGCCCCCGGGTTTTCAGGGCGGGGATCAGGGAGTGAATGAACGTGGTCTTTCCCGTCCCCGATACCCCTGCGATATGGATGATCTTCATGCCGATCCCTCCTCCCCGCCATGCTCCCCCTCTTCGCGTGACCGAAGCAGCGCCGCCGCTGCTTCCCCCACACTCCGCATAACATCCGAAATCCGGTCCTCGATATCGATCTCTTCGTCGATATCGAGCGAGGAGCGCTCTACTTCGAGCAGGAACCGGGCAACCTCGCTTGCCTCAAAGAGAAGGTCGTCGAGCTCTTCCTGGGTGAAGAACCCGCACATGGCGCCGTAGAAGAAGGTCGCTCCGGACTTGGTGACTTTCTTCTTGAATGAGTTTCGTGCCTGGTTGACGGCCTGGGGGGTGTAGCACTCCTGCATGAAAGGCACCAGGTCCGGCAGGTGCTGCCCGATGAAGGTCATCTCGGCACCGTTCCGGGTCCGGAAGTCTGTGCAGAGACGGGCGATCGCCCATTCCCGGGCGGTGATGTAGGTCCGCCTCCTGAGAAACTGGTTGACCTTCCGGTAGGTCGCCCCATCCACCTTCTTGAATTTTTTATATTTGTTGACGTCTTCCTGCCCGAAGTGCTGCGCCATGTGATAGGGTTGTGCCCGGGGAATATTATACGCTGCGGGTCGGCGGGTCACCGGGGTCAATCTAGGCCCCTTTTGTATATAGCATCATATGGTTTATGGATTGATCGAGAGTGAAGCGGTCTCGAGAAATAATTTCTGAATATTCTGCCACATTTCCCAAAAATAAGGGTTTATTATTTTTATCGTAAGAAAATTTTATTCTTTGCAGGGAAGCGGTTTTTGGATGAGGATGGGGTTTTCATGAGAATCAACGGTCTCCTCTGGGACATATGATAGATGAATTTAAGATTCGGACGGTTTCCAGGGCCCTCCTCAGATCAGATTGGCAGATATTCCATTAATATTGCCC
>JAAEET010000035.1 GCA_013415565.1 Methanomicrobiales archaeon | reverse complement strand
CGTCCGGGAAGGTCGCGAACTCGGAGAGGAGGGCGGCTCCGGTGGGGGTGCAGAGTTCGCCGTCCTCTGCCGTCCCGAAGGAAACAGGAATCCCGGATTCCCGGAGGATGGAAAGGGTGGCCGGCGCAGGAACCGGGCAGGTCCCGTGGGACCCGGAGATAGCGCCGCCACCGAGGGCAACCGGGAGGACCACGCAGCCGTCCGGCGAAAGGGAACAGAATGCGGTGCAGGCTCCGACAATATCGGCGACGGCATCGTCCGCACCGACTTCATGGAAATGGGGATGATCCCCGTGGATTTCCTGCTCGGCCTGGTGGATACGCCCGAACACCCGGACGGCCAAGGCGATCGCCTCTTCGGGAGCCCGGGCCTGATGCACCCGGGTGACAACCTCGTCGAAGGTCCTCCGGACGGGCCGGGCATTGGTCCTGAGGAAAAGGCTGCGGATTCCGGACCGGTCGACCAGGGCGATCTCCGGTTCACCCACGACTGAGGCCATTGCGGATACCACGGCCTCCCGGTCAGCACCGAGGTGGAGGAGCGCGGCGGTGATCATGTCCCCGGCAGCGCCATGGAGGATCGAAGACGAGCAGGCGCATAAATCAACAGTACTTATAAATCCCTGTGTATATGACTTTTAAGGTGATGCCCGAGATTTTTCTGAAGGTTGATAGCGCGTATCCCGGGGATCAGGGTGGTGGAAAGGCCCGGCTCGACCCCGAAACCATGCTGTACCTGAAAATATCCCCCGGCGATATCGTCTCGGTCGAAGGAAAACGGCGGACGGTCGCCAAAGTCTGGCGGTCCCTGGTGGAGGACTGGAACCAGAACAAGGTCAGGATCGATAATTTCACCAGGACCAATGCCGGTGTAAGCATCGGGGACGCGGTCCGGATCACCCCGATCAGGGACGAGGTTGAAGCCAAACGGGTCGTTCTCGCCCCTCCCGAGGATCTTCCCCGGAACATTCCGGTCAGCAACAACCCGAACGTATTAAACGCCCTGATCGATTTTCCGGTCATCAAGAACGATTCGGTACCCATCATGATCGGGCTGCCGTTCCTCCAGCCCCAGATCGTCTCCTACAAGGTTGTCGAGATCGAACCCGAGCAGGCCGTCATCATCACCAAGAATACCGAGATAGAATTCAGCGAGAAGCCGGCTGTCGGATTCGAGGGACTGAAACGGATCTCTTACGAAGACATCGGCGGCCTGAAGGACGAGCTCCAGCGGGTGCGGGAGATGATCGAGCTTCCCATGCGGCACCCGGAGCTCTTCCAGAAGCTCGGGATCGAACCCCCGAAAGGGGTTCTCCTGTACGGACCGCCCGGGACCGGCAAGACCCTTATAGCCAAGGCGGTGGCGAGCGAGAGCGGCGCACATTTCATCTCTATCGCCGGCCCGGAAGTTATCTCGAAATACTACGGGGAGAGCGAGCAGAAGCTCCGGGAGATCTTCGAGGAAGCGGAGCAGAATGCCCCGTCCATCATCTTCATCGATGAGCTGGATTCCATCACCCCGAGGAGAGAGGAAGTGACGGGGGAGGTCGAACGCCGGGTGGTCGCCCAGCTCCTCACCATGATGGACGGACTCGAGGAGCGGGGGCAGGTGGTGGTGATCGGCGCCACCAACCGGGTCGATGCCATCGATCCTGCACTCCGCCGTCCGGGACGCTTCGATCGCGAGATCGAGATCGGGGTCCCGAGCGAACCGGACCGGATCGATATCATGAAGATCCATACCCGCGGGATGCCGCTTGCCGGTGATGTCAGCCTGGAAGGTCTGGGACAGCGTACGCACGGTTTCGTGGGAGCTGACCTTGCAGCCCTCGCCCGGGAGGCGGCCATCCGTGCTCTCCGACGCTACCTTCCTGAGATCAATCTCGATGTCGATGAGATAGCCCAGGAGATCCTCGATCGGATGGAGGTCAATGCAGGGGACTTCCGCTCTGCCCTCCGTGATGTCAGCCCGAGCGCGATGCGGGAGGTGATGCTGGAGGTGACCCATATCACCTGGAACGATGTAGGGGGGCTCGAGGAGGCCAAGCAGGAGGTCCGTGAAGCGGTGGAGCTGCCGCTGACCGAACGGTCACGCTTCGATGAGCTCGGCATCGACCCGCCGCGGGGAGTCCTGCTGTACGGCCCTCCGGGAACCGGAAAAACGCTCATCGCCAAGGCGGTTGCCCACGAGAGCGGGGCTAATTTCATCGCCATAAGGGGACCGCAGCTCCTCTCCAAGTGGGTCGGCGAGAGCGAGCGGGCGGTCAGGGAGATCTTCAAGAAGGCCCGGCAGGTCGCCCCCTCCATCATCTTTTTCGACGAACTTGATGCGCTGGCCCCCGCCCGTGGCTCCGATCTCGGTTCGCACGTGATGGAGACGGTGCTGAACCAGATCCTGACCGAGATCGACGGTCTCGAAGAACTGAAGGACGTGGTGGTCATGGGTGCAACCAACCAGCCCACGCTGGTCGATCCGGCCCTGCTCCGGGCGGGACGGTTCGACCGTCTCGTCTACATCGGGGAACCTGACCGGGCGGGGAGAAAGGTGATCCTCTCTATTCACCTGCGCTACACTCCCGTTGCGGGCTCACGCCTCGAGGAACTGATCACCGATACCGAGCGGTTCGATGAGATCGCGCTCGATGCCCTCCTCGACCGGCTCGGAACATCGCGTGATTTCACCCTTGAAGAGGCCCGTTCTGCAGCTGGCGGGGTCGTCATCGAGAAGGAGGGAAAACTGAGCCGGGGACAGCGGAGAAAAATCCTCCTGGACCACATGGCGGAGCGGGGCCTCACCCTCCGCGATGAACCCCGGGATGCGGTGATCTCCTCTATCGCAGAGCGGACGGAAGGCTATGTCGGGGCGGACCTCGAGACGATCTGCCGGGAAGCGGGGATCTTTGCCATGCGGGAGAAGGCGACGGCCGTGACCGCACGGCATTTCGAACAGAGCCTGGAGAAGATCCATCCGACGATGAACGAACGGTTACGCGAGTCCTATTCCCGGATACGGCAGCATTTCAAGGGCGGGCTGCCCCCGGAGTCCCAGCCGCCGGAATACCAGTAACCATCTTTTTCGCAATGCAAAAATATCAGGATGGACAATTATATACACTATTGTATAGGAATTAGCAGCCGGAGAGCCTGCAGATGCCGAACATCACGACATTTCTCGATAATAACGCGCTGATCAGGGATCGGCCTGCACTGATCGCACCCTCCAGAGGTATACACACAACGTACCGGGAGCTCCTTGACGAAGTGAACCGGGTGGCCCTGCGACTGAGGGATCTCGGCATCGGAAAGGGTGACCGGGTCTGTATCTACCTCGACAGTATTCCCCCGTACCTGATCAGTTACTTCGCCATCTGGAGGATCGGGGCGGTGGCAGTCCCGGCCAATATCGCCTTCCGCGGGGACGAACTGCTCCACGTACTGACCGATGCCGGGGCACGGGGGCTGATCCACGGAAACGATGGGGCCAGGGTGGTGGACCAGGTCAGCGATACCGTTCCCGGACTGCCCGTGGTGCTCAATATTGACCAGTCCTTGCAAGAGGAATCAGGGGACGCAGCAGTGTTCCGGGCCGAAAACTGCCGCTTTGATGACCTCTGCCAGCTGCAGTACACCGCCGGGACGACCGGGCGGCCGAAAGGGGCGATGCTTACCCACGGAAACTGGATTGCGGCACTGGAGACCGAACGCGAAGTGTTGTCCCTGACTGCTGAAGATCGGTATCTCGGAATATATCCCATGGGACATGTGGGAGTGAGCTGGGGACTTTCCGTGCTGCGGGCGGGTGGGACCTATGTCACCATGGAGCGGTTCTCCCTTCCCGAATATTTGGAATGGTGCCGCAGGTTCCGGATCACCGTGCTCTCGGGTATGCCCCCGGTGATCCATTCCCTCTGCAGTGCTCCGGACGGAACAGAGGAAGATCTCGCGTCAGTCAGGGTCATGATCAGCGGAGGCGGCCAGCTCCTTCCCACCATCTGGGAGGCTTTTGATCGGCGATACGCAATCCCGGTGGCCAATGCCTACGGCCTCTCGGAAACAGTCGTTGTCGGCACCGGCACGGTCACCATCCCCGGAATTCCGGACATCCGTGGCAATTACCGGAGCGTGGGGGTCCCGGTCGGGTACTCTGAAGTGAAAATTGTTGATCCGGCCGACCCGGCCGTCACCCTGCCTCCCGGGACAGATGGCGAGGTTGCGCTCCGCGGACCCTCGGTGGCGCAGGGCTACTGGGGGATGCCCGGACCAACGGCCGAGTCGTTTCTTCCCGATGGATGGTTCCTCACCGGAGATATCGGACATCAGGATGCCGGGGGTATCCTGTATATCACCGACCGGAAAAAGGACATGATCATCATGTCCGGCTGGAAGGTCTACCCGACCGAAGTCGAGAACGTGATCCTGTCCCACCCCGCGGTCCGCGATGCAGCGGTCTTCGGCCACCCCGATGAACGCAGGGGCGAGATCCCGGTGGCAGCGGTCGTCCGGGAGGAAGGCGCAGATCTTTCTGAAGGAGAGCTCATCGCATTCTGCAAGGAGCGGATGGCCGGCTATAAAGTGCCGAGAGCGGTGATCATAGTGGATGTTCTGCCCCGTGCCCATGGGTGGAAGCTCCTGAGAAGGAAGCTTCGCGAGGACTATGCAGGGGTGATTCCCGGCCAAACCTTATCATGAGGAATTCAGTATAACTACTGTGAAGGGGGTGTTGATTCGTGGCGGCAAATAACAAAAGGCCTACCGGCGTCCTTGGTCTCGAT
Source organism: Methanomicrobiales archaeon (assembly GCA_013415565.1). Taxonomy (GTDB): domain Archaea; phylum Halobacteriota; class Methanomicrobia; order Methanomicrobiales; family Methanospirillaceae; genus UBA9949. The sequence continues at coordinate 15,474 of JAAEET010000035.1, read as the reverse complement.
CCCGTACTTGAAGGTGGGTTTCCCCGGAGTACGACCATCATCGTGATGGGATCTCCTCTGTCCGGAATCGACCTGATGGCCCGGCAGTTCTGGAAGATGGAGGACGAGGAAGGCACCTACCTCATGATTGACAGCGACATCGAGAACGGGATGAACGATGCCCGGGAGCTCTATCCCGACCAGTTTCCGCCGCTGTATGCCGGCCAGCGGATAGTTGTCGATTCGCTCTCGTCTATTATCCTCCGTCACGGGATTGACGCTGCGCTCTCCTGCATTTCCACCGCAAGGGCAGAAGCGGTGAGGACCGGGGCAAACATCATGTTTCTTTTCTATACCAATATCCACCCCGCGCAGGAGGAGATACGGATCCTCAGGATGGCGGATGTCGTCATCGAGTTAAAAGAGGTCATCTTTGTGACCGAGATCGAGCGCCAGCTGGCCGTTCACAAGGTGAAGAACAATCCGGTCCCAAAACGGCTGATACCCTTCAACGTCACCGAGAAGGGAATCGAGCTTTCGACCACATCCCGTGTTGTATAGGGAGGATCCGGTTCAGAAGTCCTCCCGGATCGTCCGGACGGCTTCCACCATCCGGGAGAGTTTGGAGAACGCCGATTCACGGGGAAGCATCCGGAGCCCGCAATCCGGATCAATCAGCAGTTGATCCGGTCCGAACACGGTCAGTGCGTCCTCTATCCGTGACCGGATACGATCTCCTTCCTCCACTTCGGGCCGGGATGAGTCGATGCACCCGAAGCCGATCATCTTTTCGCCGACATCGACCTCGCGGAACAGGGAAAGGTTCTCTGGTGATCTGGCGAACTCGCCATCGAGGATATCCACCGGCATGGTGACAAGGTCATCGAGAACGTCCGAGAGGTTCCCGCATACGTGCAGGCAGACCGGAACCGAGAGTTTCCCGGTCACCAGGCGGATTGCTTCTGCGGCTGCATCAGGATCCACAGCACCGGTGGAGAGGATGGGTTCGTCAATCTGAATCATTGAGATCCCAGCTTCTTCGAGGAGAACGGCTTCATGGGAAAGCGCTCCCGCAAGATCGAGGGCGAGTTCTCCCCTGCTCCGGTAGGATGGCGTCGCGATATGCAGGGCAAAGGACAGGGTGGACGGTCCGGTGATGATTCCCTTGACCCGGGGAGCCCGCGAGATCGCGTACCGGGTATCAGGTACGGTGATCGGCCCTGCGGCGGGCGAGACCGGACCGATCACCTCGTTTCCACGGATACCTGGGATCAGTCCGGTGAACATGCCAACCATGTCCCCCCGCACCTGCCCGTCAGAGATGATATCTATCCCGGCGGCGATCTGGTCCGCAACCGCGGCTTTGACCGCTTCACGGAATGGATCGAGGAGTCCGGAGATGCCCCTGCTTCTGACGACCGGGTAGCTCCCGACCACGGTGGTGGGAAGGATTGTTCCGAAATGTGGCCTGGTCATGGGGTCAGCCGGTGACGATCCCTCGGGAAGAGGATCGCCTCCCTGATGTTCCCGAGCGAGAGCATGGTCATGACCAGGCGTTCCGCCCCCAGCCCCCACCCGGCATGGGGGGGCATGCCGTAGCGGAACGGATCGAGGTAGAATTCAAAATTATCGGGGTTGAGGCCCTTGGCCTGGATCTGCCGGACGAGGAGGTCATGCTGGTGGACCCGCTGGGCGCCTGAAGAGAGCTCCATCCGGGGATGCATAAGGTCGAACGCCCTGCATACTTCGGGATTATCCTCGTAGGGCATGGCGTAGTAAGGTTTGATCGCCGTCGGCCAGTCGATGATGAAGTAATGCCCCCCCATCTGTTCGCCGATGGCCTTCTCGGCCGTGGTCCCGATATCGTCACCGTATGCGATAGGCTCGCCGGTCGCATCCGCCGCCATCCGGATTGCTTCGGCGTACGGGAGGCGGGGGAACGGGGCTGCCGGGACCGGAAGCTCCCCGATCTCGAGGGAGTCCAGTGCGGCGGAACACCGGGCATTCACATCGCGGTACACGGCAACAATCAGGTCCTCGAGGAGTTCCATCACGGCATGATGATCGACAAAAGAGACCTCGACATCGATGGAGGTGGCCTCGTTCAGGTGCTTGGTGGTATTGTGCTCTTCTGCCCGGAATATCGGCCCTATCTCAAAGACTTTCTCGAATCCTGCACCCATCATCATCTGCTTGTAGAGCTGCGGGCTCTGGTTGAGAAAAGCCTCTTTCTCAAAATATGCGATCGGAAAGAGCTCGGTTCCCCCCTCGGTTGCGGCTGCGACGATCTTCGGGGTGGAAATATTCACGAACCCGCGTTCATAGAGAAATTCGGATACCGTCTGCAGAACGGTGCTCCTGACCTGGAAGACTGCGGCAACCCGCGGCCTGCGGGCATCCAGGAACCGGGCGTCGAGGCGGGTATCAAGCTCTGCGGGGACCTTCTCAACCACATCGAGCGGCAGCGGACTCTCGCTCCTGCACACGACCTCAAATTCATCGGGAACAAGCTCCCTGCCGCCGGGGGCCTTCTCAATGGCTCTCACGCTGCCCTTCACGCGGACCAGGGACTCGCGGGACACGTCCCTGATAGCGGAAAGGACCTGCTCCCCGACCTTCTTCTTCGGGACCGTCACCTGCAGTATCCCGGACCGGTCCCTGACCAGGAAGAAGGTGAGACCCCCGAGATCGCGGATTTCATGGACCCAGCCCAGCACCTCGGCCGTTTCCGTTTCGGGCGTCACCTCCCGTAGTGGAATGCGCATATAAACCCTGTAGCTATGGGCAGCGAGATATAATCTCTTTTTTCATCACGGGCCGGAGCGGAGAGGAAGAACCGGTGCGCCCGGCCATCCCGCGCAACCTTTCACAAGCGATGGACGGGGGAAGCTCGCGGTCCCGGAGATCATGAACGATGGGCCAGGTGCCTGATCCGAGGTTCCAGGTCCGCGATACCGGAATCGATCAGGTCCCATATCAGCACCCAGTCCGGGCCGAAGTAAGGCGGGCTCAGCCGTGAACGCAGCCCTTCAAGCTGCTGCCACGGGATCCCGGGTGCAGCGTTTTTCTGCTCGGGAGAAACCCGCGCCGCACATTCACCGATCACCCGGACCGAACAGACCGCCGCCCGTTTCAGGACATCGTCCTGTGAGAATCCCCTGAAATCCAGGTCTTTTTTCCGGGAACCGAGGAAGGCGATCTCAGCGGCCATCCGGTTGAGATAGATCCGGTCCCGGTTCTGCCTGGCGTGCTCTTCATCGATATCAGCTGAGAGATACTCTTCAAGAACCCGCCGTGGCACGAGGTCCACCGGTCGCCCGAGGAGTTCTTCGAGATAGTCGGCGAGTCCGAGGAAGTTTGTCCAGGTCTCGGATCCCGTCTCGAACTCGACTTCGATGTCCACATCGCTGTCCGGACGCATGGTCCCCCGGGCAAATGATCCGAAGATCCCGATCTTCCGGATCCCAAACAGTCTCCTCATCGCTGGAAACCGGGTGCTGAGGGCGACCAGAACCTCCTCGCGGACATCCGTCCCCGTATCATCATTTTTCATCGTTCCACCGTGCTCCCTCCCCGTTCACCCCGGGGCATCGGGAACATATTTGCCCTGCCTCCTCTTAAGAGGTTCACCGCTATTCCCAACATTCATATGGGGGGATGCGCCACTCATCACGCATGAAGACCGGAATCCTCGTCATGATACTCGTCTGCCTGGCGGTCCTGGGCGGGGGCTGCATCGGGCAGCAGCCCGAGATATCTCATCCCGCGACAGTCACCCCGACACCGCTTCCCACGACTGTTCCCACACCGACCGGGACTCAGCCGGAACCGACAACAGTACCTCCTACCATTGACGAATCGCTCGGCGGGCCCATTGAATTTGAACCCCGTGGCGAATACGTTGTGGGTGATCGTATCCTCCTCTCGGGCATAACCAATCTGGCCCCGGGAAATGAACTGCTCATCGAGGTGCGATCGGTCTCGTTCGGCCCCACCCCGAAGACCGAAGACAGCCGGATTGCAGGGGTATCGGCAACGGTCGTGGTCGAAAAGGGTGCCGTGGACTCACGGAATACCTGGAGTTATCTTCTTGATACCACCGGGTTTGTGCCGGACCGGTATCAGGTAGAGATATCGGGGATCACCGTTCCCGCCTTCCGGAAGAGCACATCCTTCACCCTCAATCCCTGATTCATCCCCGCATGGAGAGCAGGGCCTGTGCGAGCGATGCGCTCTGCTCTTCACCGGTCATCAGGGTATCGAGCCGCACGCTCCCGGGCACATCAACCGGGTCACGGATATCCTGGACAAAGAGATCGATGATATCCCGGTAGAGCGCTGCGGTGGAACGGGAGTCGGGCGAAAGTCCCCGGGCCCGCATCAGTGCCGCCGCAGGGCCGCTGACCGGCGCATCCCCGATGAAAGGGCTTACCGCGATGACGAAGGCATCCATCAGCGCGGGAATGATCCCGTCGCATTCGAGAACAGGGAGAATGCTTGTTACCGGATTGCTCGGGCCGATGATGACCATGTCCGATGATTCGATTGCCGAGAGCACCTGACCGGTAGCCGAAGGGCCGGTGGGGGAATACCGGATGACTTCGTCGATGGGTAGCGATCCGCGGTGCTTCACCCAGTACTCCTGGTAGTGAATGACCCGATCCCCCGTCCTGATAAGGGTTGCAACCTGCTGATCGGTCATCGGGAGGACGGCTGCCGTGATCCCCATCCGCTCGCTCAGGATCCTGGTTGCTTCGGTCAGGGTGCAGCCGCTCTTCAGGAGCTCTCCCCGTGCAATCTGGACCGCCCGGTCCCGGTCGCCGATCCCGATATACTCGTCGACCCCCATGAGGAGGAGCTCATCATGGGTCAGGAAGGTATCGTCAACGATTCCCCACCACGTGCCCGTGTTCAGCCGGCCCGAAAAGAGGTAGAGGAGGGTGTCGATGTCGGGAGAGAGGTGGCCACCGGATATCCAGAGGTCTTCGGCGGTGTTCACAACCACCGTGATCGCGGAATCATCGAGGTATCTCCGTGCACCCCGGATGAGCTTGGGGGTGCCTGTCCCTCCGGAAAGGAAGGTGATCATCACTCAATACCTTTATCAGCCCTATATCAAGACTGTTTAGGTAAGCCGATGAAGATCATCAAGGACCCGGTCCATGGGTATATCGAAGTCCCGGGTTACATCCTGCCCATCCTTGATGCCCCGGCCCTGCAGCGCCTCCGTTACATCCGCCAGCTCGGTTTTTCCTACCTCGTATATCCCGGAGCCAACCACACACGCTTTGAGCACTCGCTCGGGACCATGTTCCTTGCCGACATGATGGCCCGCCAGCTCCTCCTTTCCCCGGACGAACGGCAACTGGTGATCTCGACAGCCCTCATCCATGATATCGGGCATGGACCGTTCTCCCATGCCATCGAGCCGGCGATGGAGGAGCTCTGCGGGAGGGCGCACCATGATACCGTATGGCTTGCAGAAGACGTCGATCTCTCCGCCATCCTCCCCGGACACGGGATCGATACGGGGCAGTCATCTGCGCTCCTGAAAGGGGAGCACGAGCTCTCGGGCATACTCCACGGCGAGCTCGATGTCGACCGGATGGATTACCTCCTCCGCGATGCCCACTACACAGGGGTCCCCTACGGGACGGTCGATGCCCACCGCCTGATCCGGAATACGGTCATATCCGACGGCCAGATTGCCATCCAGGAGGGCGGGATCAATGCCGCCGAGTCGCTCCTGATCGCCCGGACCCTGATGCGGCCGGCTGTGTATTACCATCATGTGAGCAGGATAGCCGAAATGATGTTTTCCCATGCGGTCTATGAGCATTTCCAGAGTACCCGCGGGGCCCACCCGGCATCCTTCATGCGTCTGGACGATGCCGGCTGCTTCCAGAGCCTGCTCCATTCGCCATCCGAAGTGGCCCGTATGCTGGTCGAGGGAATCTACTGCCGGAAGATGTACAAGCGGGCACTCTACGTCGGGAAGGACCAGGTCAATGTGGCGATGATCGCCCAGGAGAGCACCCCGGGAAAAATGCGCGATCTTGCAGCCCGCATAGCGAAGACCGCGGGAATCGAGCCATACGAGGTCCTGGTCGATATCCCCGAGTTTCCAAAGGCCATGTCCGTTCATGTAAAGGTGAAGAACCGGCACCGGGTGGTGGGGCTGGAAGAGCTCTCCCCGCTCGTGACCACGCTCAACGAGACCCGGCGCGGTCAGTGGAGGCTCGGGGTCTATACGCTGCCCGAACATGTCCCGGGCGTCGGCGCTGCTGCCCGGGAGATCCTGCACGTGAAGCCGCTCACGACGCAGGACCGCCTTCCCTTCTGACGGCGGAGACCGGCCCGGATAAAAAAAGAACCTTTATGTACATCAAGGTGAACCTTCCAGCGAGGGGGACCCTGTGCTCGAATACTGGATAGTGGTCACGATTGGTGTGATCGTGGTTGTTGCTGCTCTCTGCCTGACCTACCTTTACGCAGAGAGCAGGGAACTGCGGCTGGTCCGTAGCAAGTACCGCCTGAAGGTCTATGAGGAACTTTTCCATGCCATCACCGATATGAATGTTGCCGGGGCTGACGGATACAAGCTGGATCGTGCCAAAAAGAGGCTGGCCTTCACCCTGAACCGGCTCAACCTGGTGGCATCGGAGGAGGTTCTGCGGCATGTGAACGAGCTGCTCGATTTCCTGAACGAGACCCCGGAAGGGAATTTCGATGTGCTCCGGCAGCTGAATATCCTGAATTCCATCGTCCGGGCGGCACGAAAGGATCTTGACCCGGCATCGGCCCAGGCCATCGAGGCGTCGGGATTCAGATTCCGGTTCTATTCACCGCTTCGTGAATAGGCCCGGTCCTTATCCCCGCAAAAACGTTCCTGATACAACGTCCCATCCAGTGCAGGACTGCTGCGGGGACGCCCGCCCTGCGCTCCACCTGACCACCCCCGTTTTTAATATTCAGCATCACCAATGTTGTGTGCGAAACGGGAATATCCCGGTTCAAGGTGTATATACCGAGGAGTGGATCAGGATGCGGGAATTTATCGACCGGATGAGGGAATGCGGAAACGTCATCGATATCGATGATCCTGTGGATGTGGTATACGAGCCGTGCAGGTATGCCCACCGGACCGACAAGCTCCTCTTCTTCCACCGGCTTGCCGGGGCTCGCGGGGTCATGAACGTCACGGCAACGAGGGATGCGCTCTCGTTAGCCCTGAACATACCCCGGGACGACATGGTTCAGCGCCTATCCCGCATGGAGTACCAGGGGACGGTTGTCCGGCAGGGAACCCTCCCGATGACCGCACCGGATCTCTCGAAGCTGCCCGTCCTGAAGCATTATCCCCTTGATGCCGGCAGATACATCACTGCGGGCATTGTTTTTTCACGGTTCGGGGATCTCGAAAATGCATCCATACACCGCCTGCAGGTCCTGGATGACCGGCATGTCGCCGCCCGGCTGGTGGAAGGGCGACATACCTCGACACTTCACCGGGCCGCCCGCGAGCAGGGGGAACGGTTGCCGGTGGCCGTGGCCATCGGGGTCCATCCCGCGGTCACCTTTGCCTGCTGCACGCGGGTGCCGAAGGGAAAGGAACTCCCGTACGCTGCAGAGCTCCTCGGCGGTGAGATCCGCGTGTGGCAGTGCGGCAACGGCGTGCTCGTGCCGGAGGCGGAAATCGTGCTCGAAGGATATATCGGGGGTGAGACGACCGAGGAAGGTCCTTTCGTGGATATCACGGGGACCTATGACATGATCAGGAACCAGCCGGTCATCGAGTTTACCGGCATGCATCTGATGAAGGATTTCATCTACCATGGCATCCTTCCTGCCGGAAACGAACACAGGATCCTGATGGGCGCCCCCTACGAGCCTTCCATCTACCGGGCGGTGGCAGGGGTGACCGAGGTGAAAAACGTCATCCTCACCACCGGAGGATGCGGGTACTTCCACGCGGTGATCCAGGTCCGCAAGCAGACCCAGGGCGATGCGAAGAATGCGATCATGGCTGCTTTTGCCACGCACACCTCGCTCAAGCACGTGGTGGTGGTCGACGAGGACATCGATCCAACCCTTCTCGAGGATGTCGAATTTGCCGTCGCCACCCGGGTCAGGGGCGATCGGGATATCATGGTCGTAACCGGTGCCCGGGGCTCGTCTCTCGACCCGTCCCAGGCAGAGGACGGTACGAACGTGAAGGTCGGCATCGATGCCACGATGCCCCTTGGCCGTGAGGAAGAATTCCGCCGGGCGGCCTGGGAGTGATCCATGCACCTGCTGCCTGAAGAAGAGCGGGTGCTCGCCGGGGAGTACGGCGAGACGCGCCAGAAGATGATGGAGATCCTTGTGGCGCTTGGCACGGTATTCGGCGCCGCCCGGCTGGTCCCGATCAGGAGCGCCCAGGTGAGCGGGGCCTCGTACAAGACCATCGGGGATGCAGGCCTCGAATGGCTCTCCGGGCTCGATGCCCGCGTCTCGGTACCCACCGTTCTCAACCCGGTCGGCATGGACCGGATAGCCTGGCGTGAGATGGGAATCATGCCCGCCTTTGCCAAGAAGCAGGAGGAGGTGATCGCCGCGTATTCCCGCCTCGGCATCCGGCTGGAGTGCACCTGCACGCCGTACTACATTTTCCAGACCCGCTACGGCGAACATCTCGCATGGTCGGAATCCTCTGCCGTCTCCTATGCCAATTCGGTCATCGGTGCCCGGACCAACAGGGAAGGGGGTCCCGGGGCGCTGGCTGCCGCCGTCATCGGAAAGACTCCCGAATACGGTCTCCACCTTGTCGGGGAACGGAAGCCGCAGGTCCATATCAGGGTGGAAGGGGACGGGTCCCGGGATGATGTCGCCTGGTACGGCGCCCTGGGCTACCTCGCCGGGAAGCTTGCCGGAAACCGCATCCCCTTCTTTACCGGAATCCGGCCCCGTCGCGACCAGCTGAAAGCCCTCGGTGCAGCGATGGCTGCTTCCGGGGCGGTTGCCCTCTACCATGTCGCCGGAATAACTCCCGAAGCGCGGGTTTTCTCCTATGAGGTGGGAGATATCGAGCAGATCCCGGTGACCGCGGGGGAGGTTGCCGCGCTCTGGAACGAGATCCCCATCGATGCCGTCGCCCTGGGCTGCCCCCATTGCTCCCCCGACGAGCTCTCCCTCCTTGCTTCCCTGCTTGCCGGAAAACGGGTGAAGATACCGGTCTATATCTTTGCGGCGCGGAAGGTGATCGAGGCATCACGCGAAGCGGTCGCGGTCATCGAACGAAGCGGTGCGCGGGTCTTTGCCGATACCTGCATGGTGGTCTCTCCTGCCATGGAGCAGTTCGGGACCATCATGGTCAACAGCGGCAAGGCCTTCTCGTATGTTCCCGACATGTGCGGGGCTGCGGTGAGAATCGGGACCACCGCCGAATGCATCCGGGTCGCCACACAGGAAGCAGTTACCTGACGATCAGGAGTGGCGGATCGACCAGCCCGGCGATCTGTTCCGACAGCATCCCGGCATGCGTTTTGCCCCCTTTACCATATGCTCCCATCACCACGAGGGCATATCCGCCGGTATTCGCCTCCCGCAGGACCTCTTCCCGGATCTCTCTCTCGACCGTCCGGGATTCACAGTCCACGTTCTCTTTTACGGCATGGGTGATGAGATCCTGGTACTCACCGGTGATGCTCCGCTTCATGTCCCGCCAGATTCTCTCTTCATGCTCCTTGACCAGGTGACACATATCGCTCTGGGTGCAGAAGGTGAATGCCTGAGCCCGGGCCTCATTCCGGTCCAGCACCGAGAAGAAGATAACCTTTGAGCCCGACTTCCGGGCGACCTGAACGGCATGGAGGGCACCCTTGTGGCTCCAGGTGGACCCGTCGAGAAGCACCAGTATTTTCGTCTGTTCCTGAACGGCCCCGCTCACCGCGATCATCATCGCGTGGGTGTTGTGTTGGGATGATAATGACATTGGTTTTTATACGATATGTGCCCTGAAGGCCACAGGAACATCTTTAATTGCCAGATGCGATCAGAAGATCTCACATGGCCTTTCCCGCTATTTCCGGGGGAAGACTGCAGGATTATAGACTGCTGGTCCTGACCGGGCTCACCGCTGCCTCCCTCCTCCTCGAGATCTCCGTACACTGGTATCTCGGGATAACCACGGTATATTCCCATTTCTTCTACATACCGGTCGTCCTTGCGGCAATATGGTACGGCAAGCGCGGGGTGGTGGTGCCCGTCCTGCTCGGTGCGGCACTACTCTCCGGGACGGTTTTCTTGACCGGAGGAGTCGATGACGACGCGATCATTCGTGCGATGATGTTCGTGATTGTCGGGCTGGTCATCGGCTCGGTCGCCGATTACATGCGGCGGGAGCAGGAACGGATGATGAACGAGGTGACCGATGCCGCGATCCAGTCCGGTCTCCGGGGGCGGACCGGTACCGGGAACCTTGGAGAGGTGAGGAGCAGGATCGCCTCCTTTGCCGGGGTGAAGCGGCTCAGGGAGCAGGAGGATGTTATCGGCCTCATCCGGGCACTCCGGAACCGTGATCCGGCGGTGCAGTATGATGCGGTGGAGGCGCTCGGTGAGATTGCCGATCCGGCGGCAACCGGGGCCCTGATCGCAGCGCTCACCGGGGACCGGTACAGCGGGATCCGCTGGAAAGCCGCCGAAGCGCTCGGAAAGATCGGGGAACCCGCGGTCCCGTCGCTTATTGCCGTCCTCGACCATCCCGACGAGGGAGTGCGGTGGAAAGCCGCCATCACCCTTGGCGAGATCGGGGATCAGCGGGGAATTGCACCCCTCATCGGTCTCCTGTCGGACAGGGACCGGTTTGTGCGCAGCAGGGCGGCCTTCGCCCTCGGCCGTATCGGGTCTCCGGCCATACCGGCACTCTCGGACGTGCTTGAGGAGGCTCCATACGAAGTCCGGAAAGGAGTCGTGACCGCACTCGGGAAGATGAGTGATCCGGAGGCGACCAGGACCCTCGTCCGGACCCTCACCGATCCCTCGGACGATGTCCGCCAGGACACGATCACGGCGCTTGCGGCACAGGGCGACCAGTCATTTGATCTCCTCGTCGCAGCTCTCGCAGACCATGAACCCCTCCGCCAGCAGGGAGCGGCGATGGCGCTTGCGGCCATGGGGAGACCTGAGGCCATCGAACCCCTCCAGAAAGCCCTTGAATCGGCCGTCTCACCGACCCGTGAGGTGCTCGGTTCGGCGATCGGGGAGATTCGTTCCCGGACGGAACCGGAAAAATCCGCCTGATCCCCCGAGTGTCGGACCAGACCGCGGTTCTCAGAAGATATATCTGGTGTGAAGACGTTAGGTGTTTCTTGTGTTTGGTGAGTCTGATTACTCATTTACCTATGATTCGGAAGAAGTCTCGATACGCATCGACCCATCAGACGGTTTCTACCAGTATGTCCGGAAATCGGGCACCGAAGCGATCACCAAGGTGATCAGCGGCGGATCCCGGAAGATCGTGGTCAACCCTGTCGAGCCGGTCAACCTTCCCCGGGAGGTCACGAGATTCCTCGAGATCCATTTCACCCCCGTCGCAATTGAGCCGGATTCGGGCGAGACCGTGTATGTCACGTTTCCGGTCGAGATCGGGATTTTCCTGGAGTCGAAAGGCGATTTCGATGTCCTCGATATCTTCACGCTCTCCCGGCCCAAGTACTCGCTCTACGGACCACCGGAGGAGGGTGTCATCACCCGGTACCACAAAAGCGCTGTCTCCGGTACCATCCCGAAGCTTGACCGGCTGAAGGAGGGAGTGATTGCCCTCTCCATTACCAATGCCAGCAGGAACTGGGTAGAGGTCTCCCGGGTCGTCTTTGACTGCTCCTCCTTCTTCCTCTACTACGGGGATATCGTATCGGTCGTTGCCCGCATGAACATCCTGTCCCGCGATATCGCGGATGTCCGGAGCGAGGATCGGCCGCTGGGCGAAGGCATGGTGCCGTCGATCCTGGTCAACAAGGCACGGAAAACCCTGATCCCGGATAAAATTCCATTCACGATGGAGTTCGGGGTGGGTGATTAGGATGGTGGGACTCGACACCGTGGTCTACGGCGACGTGACGGTACTTGACCTGATCGTGTTCGCCATCTCGGTGGTCATCATCGTCATCGTCGCCCGGATCATCGCCATCTACCTGAAACGGGCCCTGTCGGACCGTATGGAACGGGAGGAGCTCGACAAGCTGGTCAAGGTCGTCCAGGTTATCATCGTCCTGATCGGGGTCTGGTTTGCCCTCCCGAGTTTCGATATCGATGTCGGCCAGCTCCTGGTGGTCGGGGGAACGGTGGGATTGATCGTCGCCTTTGCCAGCCAGAAGATCGTCTCCAACCTCGGATCCGGCATATTCCTCCTGATCGAGCGGCCGGTCAAGATCGGGGACACCATCCGGATTGGTGAAACCTCGGGAACGGTGAACCAGATCCATATCCTCTCGACCATTGTCAAAACCTACGAGGGGATCTATGTCCGGATCCCGAATGAAGAGGTGTTCACCTCGGAGATTACCAATTACGTGGCAAATCCTGCCCGCCGCTTCGAGTACCTGGTCAGTATCGGATACGGCGATGATACCGGTAGAGCAGTACAGGTGATCCGGAAACTTCTCGAGGATCATCCGTTCGTCCTCCGGAATCCTGCCCCCAGCGTCTTTGTCTCGGAACTTGGCGATTCGGGCGTGGAGCTGACGGTGTATATCTGGGCCCCGTCCCGCGTCTGGTGGTCGGTCCGGACCGAGCTCCTCCAGAAGATCAAGGAAGCGCTCGACCGTGAAGGAATCGAGATACCCTTCCCGCAGCGGGTGGTAACCATGGCAGAGGCGCGAAGGCGGACAGAACCCGCCGGGGAGAGCGATAGGCATGCAGGTCAGTGACGCGATCGATGATCTGGGGAACCCGGATCGGGAAATCCGGATCGCGGCGGTAAAACGTCTCTCGGAATGGGGGGAGGCCTCGGTGGCACCCCTCATCCGGACTATCGAAGAGAGCGGAAGCGCAGATGTGCGATGGTATGCATCCCTCGCCCTCTCACGGATCGGAGCGCCTGCCGTCGATCCCCTGATCCAAGCCCTGCGGGCGATCCCCGACCCGGGATTCCGAAGGTATGCTGCGGCGGCACTCGGACATATCGGAGATGCGGCGATCGACCCGCTTATTGCAGCCATGAAGGATGCGGACCCCCCTCTCCGTGGCTATCTCTCCGCGGCCCTCTGCCGGATCGGTGCCCCCGCCCTCGCCCGGCTGCGGGACCTCTACCTTGGCGATGACGCGGAACTCCGGTCGTGTGCCGAGCTCACCCTCTGGGGGATGGGAGAGGAAGGGATCCGTGCCATGGTGCAATCGATCGAGGAAGATGAGAAGGGAGCCTGAACGCGGAATGTTATACGCCCGAAATCCCAACAGATAAGTCCCGGGGCGGTGAGAGAGAGCTATGGTGAATCGGTCCGCGGCGATGGAGCAGTATTCCGGGGACCTCCTGGACTACCTCGCACGGGCGCTCGGGGTTGCTGCCGAGGCGCGGGCACGGGGAATCGATCCGAGGACGGACGTGGAGATACCGGTGGCAAGCGACCTTGCCGATCGTGTTGAGGCGTTGCTTGCCATCAGGGGGATCGCCGGGAGGATCCGGGAACTCGAGGCAACGATGAGCCGGGAGGAGGCGGCTCTCCGGATCGGCGATGATTTTGTGGCCCGGAAATTCGGTGAGCAGACGCGGGAGGAGATCCTTGACCATGCCATCCGGACCGCCATGGCCATGCTCACCGAGGGAGTGGTGGCCGCACCAACCGAAGGGATTGCGAAGGTGGCCATCGGGAAGAACGATGACGGATCCGAATACCTCCGCATCTTCTATGCCGGGCCAATCCGGAGCGCGGGCGGGACGGCGCAGGCCCTCTCGGTCCTGGTCGGGGATTATGTCCGCCGGGAACTCGGGATCAACCGTTATATTCCCCGCACCGAAGAGGTGGAACGGTACATCGAGGAGATCCGCCAGTACAACTCCATCATGAACCTCCAGTATCTCCCGAGCGAGAAGGAAATCCGCCTCATCGTTGAAAACTGCCCCGTCAGCATCGATGGTGAAGGGACCGAGCAGGAGGAGGTGAGCGGGTACCGGAACCTCGACCGGATCGAGACCAATGCCGTCCGGGGCGGGATGGCCCTGGTGCTCGCCGAAGGCCTTGCCCTCAAAGCCCCCAAGCTCCAGAAGTATGTCCGTTCCATGAAGATGGACGGATGGGAGTGGCTGGGCTCGCTCTCAACCGGTGCGGCAAGGAGCACCACGGCCGGTGACGAGGAGGAGAAGATCCTCCCCCGCGACAAGTACCTGCGGGACCTGATCGGGGGCAGGCCGGTATTCTCGTACCCGATGCGGAAAGGAGGATTCCGGCTGCGGTACGGCCGGTCACGGAACACCGGGTTTGCTGCCGCCGGGATCAATCCCGCCACCATGCATATCCTCGGTGATTTCCTTGCCGTCGGCACCCAGATGAAGATCGAGCGGCCGGGGAAGGCTGCGGGGATCGTCCCCGTCGATACTATCGAAGGGCCGACCGTGCGCCTCACGAACGGGGATGTGATCAGGATCGACGACCACGAGTCTGCTGCGGCACTTTCCGCATCCGTGGACCGGATCCTCGATATCGGCGAGATCCTGATCAGCTACGGGGAATTCCTCGAGAATAATCATCTCCTCATTCCCCCCTCATACTGCGAGGAGTGGTGGAACCTCGAATCCGGTTGCACCCGCCCCGAAAACGAGTTGGAGGCAGCCTCGCTCTGCTGTGACGGGAAGGTCCTCCATCCCGCGTATACCTACTTCTGGGACGATATCGGCAGTGACAAGCTGCGGCAGCTGGCAGATTTTGTCTCGAAAAACGGTGAGATTCGCCACGGTATCCTGGTCCTTCCCAACGATCCCCGCATCAAGGGGATTCTCGAAGAGATCCTCATTCCGCACATGGTCCGGGAAGACATGATCTGCATCAGCAGCTACCTGATCTTCCTCGCCTGTATCGGTCTTGACCTGAAGTTGCGGAAGCGGGATGTGTGGGAGAATATCCCGGAAGGAGACGGGCTCGCCTGTGCCATGCACCTCTCCGGGTTCCGGATGCGCTCGAAGGGAGGAACGCGGATTGGAGGGAGGATGGGCCGGCCCGGCAAGTCCAAGCCCCGGAAGATGAATCCCCCGCCCCACTCCCTCTTTCCCCTCGGCGAGGCCGGTGGTTCCCGTCGATCATTCCAGGAAGCGGCCAACCATGCCCCTGAGCCGAACAGGGATGGCGGGATCATCCAAATCGAAGTGGGAAAACGGCGGTGTCCTGCCTGCGGGGCAGAGACGTTCCGGAACCGCTGTGAATGCGGCACCCATACCGTCCCTGTCTTTTCCTGCCCCCGCTGCAGGCGTGAGATCAGCGGGCCCGAATGTCCGCACTGCAGGGTTTCGACGACCTGCTCCCA
>JAAEET010000034.1 GCA_013415565.1 Methanomicrobiales archaeon | reverse complement strand
ATGCCGGTCGCCGCCTTCGTGGTCGGGCTCTCGCCCGCATCGAAAGATGAGGAGGAGATTGGTACCGCCAAATAAGCGCTCTCAGATGCCATCTCTCCGCTCCAGCCGGTGGCTTCAGCCCTGTTTGCCGGGAACCTGGACCCTGAAAAGCTCGGGTTCATCGAGCGAAAGATGATCGGCATGGTCAAATCACCGACCGGCGACTTCCGCAACTGGGAAGCCATCGCGGCGTGGGCCAGGGGGTTGCCGCCCCTGCTGGCAAAGGGGTAGCAGACCTTCGTGAACTTCCGAATTCTTTTTTCCCGTCTCTTCCCTGCCCACGAATCCCTCATCACGGGCTTTTCCAGGACCAGAGGAACCGGTGAGCGATGAAGGCAACGTTCATGGTGTCGCCTGAAGAGATCATGGTACCACTATCCCGGAGCATGCAGTATGACGTCTTCCCGTATTCCCGCAGCCCACCTCGACCTTCTCAATACCGGACGGCAGATAACCATCGTCCTCTCGTTTGCCGGGCATCTCGACCACCACGCCGTGAAGAACGCGCTCCGTGCCCTCCTTGAAGTCGAGCCGGTCCTCGGGTGCAGGCTGGACCGGGAAGGAAAGAAGGCATCCTGGGAACGGAGAGAGGATCTCAGTTCGCTCGACCTCCTCTCCATGCAGGACGTCCCCGTTCCGGAAGATGCGGTGAAACGGTTCGCCACGGACTCCCGTATCGACGAACCGCTCGTCAATGCCCTCCTCATCCGGGAAGAAGCAGGCGACACCCTCTGTATCCGCATAAGCCATGCCGTCACCGATATACCAGGGGCACTGGCCCTCCTTCCGGCGATGGCAGAACTCTATTCCCGCTATCTGGCAGAACCGGACTTCTGGCCGCTTGAGGGAGAATACAGCAACCGGGGAGCCTGGCAGATCATCGACAGCGCCGGCGTCATCGAAACGATCGGCACCATTCCTGCCGCCCGTCCGCCTGAACCGGTATTCCGGGGACCGGTCGGGGCCGGAGATCCCGGAGAAGGATCAGGAGGAGAAGGTACCGGGACAGAACGAGCAGGGAAAGGATCGGGATCGCCCGGAGAAGATATCGCGATGCAGGGCATCGGACCCGAACGGTTCCGGGTCATCCGGGAGGCCGCGGATTCCCGGGGGGCGACCATGACCGACGTGCTGCTGGCCGCCTACTTCCGGGCACTCTGCCTGACCCTGAACCCGCCGGAAGACCGGATACTTCCCCTGGAGGTCTCCGTGGATATGCGGTACGTGGTGCCGGATGAGGATTTCCGCCGCATCGCCAACCTGTCCGGCGCCGAGTTTCCTGTCTTTGCATGGGACCCTGACGAGCAGTTCCGGACCACGCTCACCCGGGCGAAGGAGCAGATGGATGCGTTCGATTCCGGTTACCCGGGGCTGCCCTTCATTCTGCACACCTCGGTTGAAGCCGAAGACGACCTTAACCAACCGGCGGACGCATTCATCCCCCTGCTTGAGTACCACAACCTGCACGACGATCTCGTCTTCGGGGATCTCTCAGTTGCCAGCGGATACCTGGTCTGCCACGGAAAAGGCCCGGTCCTCTGCGCCTCGACCTTCAGGGATACCCTGACCCTCGCGGCATCCTTCCCGGGCAACAGCACAGAGATCGTGGACGCAATGGTCCGGGAGCTTTACCGCTTCCCGTAAAAAACCATCACCTTTTCCTGGACCTTCGGACACCCCGGGGAAAATTACCAGGCCGCTGGCACGTTCCCGGACGCACATCGTACCTCTGTCCATCCCCGGAACCCGTGCACATCCGGGAACATCGTCTTTTTTCAGGTGGGCGGAGGAATGCTTCAGAGATCCCCCAGGAACCGTTCCCGGTTGGTGAGGAAGTCCCGGTAGATCCTGAAGTAATCAGTCTCTTCGTAGGCCACCTTCCGGACAGGTATGAAATCGAAGCTGCAGATCTCCGCATCAGGGTATGCCAGGAGGATCGGCGAATGGGTCGCGATGACGAACTGGACTGTCCCTGCGGCGGTGACCCTGCTGAAGAGCCGCAGGAGTTCGAGCTGCATCCGCGGAGAGAGGGCGTTCTCGGGCTCGTCCAGAAGGTAGAGTCCCGGGATCCGGAACCGGTTTTCAAAGAATGCCATGTGGGATTGCCCGTGAGAGCGCTCGAGCAACGAGGCGTTCCCGAAGTAGGAGAGCGATTCGGGATCCGCAGCAGCCCACTCGTCCAGCAGATCGGCGAAGTGCCGGAATATCTCGGAGGCGAAGAACGATCCCCGGACCTCACCGTCCCCTTCGAGCGCGATATACCGGTACAGGTCCGCTTCATAGGGATTGGCATGGTAGCGGCCCCGCGGGTGCTCTTCCCAGATATGGATACCGCTTTTCCGGGCGATTGCCGAAAGGAGCGTGGATTTCCCGGTTCCGTTCTCCCCGATGAAAAATGTTACCGGCCGGTTGAACCGTATACTGTCTGTTTTCCTGAAGATATCGAGATTGAACGGATAGGTATGCCTGGCGGGGAACGAATCATGGAGCAGGCAGAGCCGCGTGAGGTACACGATCCACCATTACATCCGCGACCCTTTCATCATTCCGGAAGATTTTTTATGAAATTTCTTGATAGATTTATGCCGCAATGCCAGAACATGCCCCCCCGTCCGTGCCGGAACTGGACCAGATGGAACACGATGCCCTTGATTTTTTCCGGACCTACGAAGAAGATATCCAGCTCATTCTCAGGAATCCCCGGCTCCTGATGGAAGGGGAGGAATGGAAGAATTTCACGGCGTTCATTGCCTACCTCGACTCTGCCCTCGCAAAATCGACCCTGCCCCGCGAGACCCTCCTCTTCCGTGGTATGGGTCGCGAAATCGCCGGCAGTTTCCTCTTCATGCTCGATATGAAAGCGGAGAAGGGCGAGGGGGGCGTTTTTACCGATCTCATTCCCCACATCATCCGGGATCCGGGATACACCATCCTGTCAACGGATCCGGAAACCATCCTCCAGGAACTGCCGGGGGACGAATGGGAGACACGGGTGGTCTTTGCCTGCCTCGGCCGTCCCGGGGATACCGCGATTGTTCTCGATGAAGAGGCAGGTGAAGTCCTGTATCCGCGGAATGCGAACTGGGTCACCACCGGTGCGACGACCGTCCTGATAGACCAGACCCCTGTCGTCGTCATCGGGATCGAGATGGCAGGGTGCGGGGAGGAGATCGCATGAATGCAGACGACCGGTTTATCTGGAGAAAACCGGATGTTGCTCTCCGGAGGGCACCGTTCATCCTCTCCGACGACATGAAGCTGCGGGCAGAGGGAATGCTCCCCCAGGCGGCAGATGTTGTCAAAAAGGCCGGGAGCGGCCGGTCCTAGGGTAGGAGAAGACTGCCGGGGAAGCAGCCGCCGGATCGGGGGACGATCCCGGAATGGATCCGGTCGCCGATCTTTTTTCGACCAGGGGATGCCTCTTCTGTTGTCTTATTCACAACAAATCATTTATCAGCCATTCCTGCCAACCTGTGAGCACGAATGTCCCTGAAGAACCCGTTTGATCTCCTCGTCGGAGCCGTCACCGGCAGACCGCGGGTGGTCATGGCAGCAGTTGTCGTCCTGCTCGCCATTGCCCTTGTCGGTACCTCCATGGTCAGCATGCAGACCGGGTCGGATACCTACATCGACAAGGATACCGAACGGGGAATGCTCCTTGACAAGTATTCCAGCACCTTCCAGTCAGACAGCATTATGCTGATCATCGAGAGCGATGATATCCTCAATCCCGATATCCTTGCCTATACCGACCGGCTGCACCGGGATCTTGAGGACGAACGCTCCGTCACCGGGGTCTCAGGCATCGTCGATCTCGTGAAACAGATGAGGGGCGGCACGCTGCCGGGGTCGAAGGCTGAGATCGCCATGGCGCTTGAGGGAGTTCCCGCGGAGATCGTGGAGCGGTATGTCCCGTCCAACCTGATGACCATCTCGGTGATCACCCTTGAGCCGGGGCTTTCCCAGGAATCCCAGGCGGCAGTGGTCGAAAATTTCGAATCGATCGTTGCCCTTTCCAATCCGCCGCCGGGGGTCGAGGTCATCGTCACCGGGAATGCCGCCTTCCAGCAGCAGATGGGCGAGGAGATGGGGGCTTCCATGGGCCAGCTGATCCTTATCGCCATGATCCTGATGGTGATCGCGGTCGGCCTGCTCTTCTCCCATGTACGGTACCGGTTCCTCTCTATCGCGATTGTAGCCTCGGGACTGGTACTCACCTTCGGTATCATGGGCCTCGTCGGGATGCAGATCAGCATGGTGGCCATTGCCGCCTTCCCGGTCCTGATCGGGATCGGGATCGATTATGCCATCCAGTTCCATTCCCGGTTTGATGAAGAGGCGCGATCCGCCCCCCTTGACCAGGCGGCGAAGACCACGATTTCGAAGGCCGGACCGGCTGTTCTCTACGCGATGGTCGCCACCTCCATGGGATTCCTGGCCATGATGATCTCCCCGATACCCATGCTCCGGGACTTCGGCGTGCTCTGCATCATCGGGGTAGCCTCGTGCTACATCATGGCCCTCGTTCTGGTCCCCACGGTTGGAATACTCCTCAAATACCGGCCCAAATATCCTCCCGCCGGTGAGGGGAACGGGAAGACCCATCACATCGAGAAATACAATACCGCGCTCGGGAGCGTCGCCACCAGGGTTGCAAAGAGCGCAGTTCCCGTGCTGATTCTGTGTGCCCTCGTTGCTTTCGTCGGGTTCCAGCTCGACCAGGAGATCATCATCAATACCAACGAGGACTCCTTCGTACCCCAGGACATGCCGGCGGTCATCGACCTGAACAAGGTAAGCCGGACCATGGGATCGACCTCATCGCTTCCAATCTATGTACGAGGCGACAACGTCCTCGATGCGCAGACCATAGCCTGGATGTACCAGTTCCAGCAGTATGAAGTCACCCGCAACGACAAGATCACCGGATCGGCGAGCATAGCGGATCTCCTGATGCGCTACAACGGGGGTGGGCTGCCGGTGGATAATGGTGAGCTGAAGGTTGCGCTGGCCAAGATTCCCGAGGCTGAACAGAAACGGTATTTGAGCGGAAACAGTGAGGCCATCATCGAGTTCTCCACCATCGATATGGAGAACGAGGTGGCCATGTCCATGATCGACGATGTCCGGCGTGACCTTTCATGGAATCCCCCTCCGCCGGGGGTGACGGCGACCGTCACCGGGATGGGGGAGATGTTCACCAATCTGATCGATGAGATCTCCCGGAGCAAGATCACCATGACCCTGCTCGCATTCGGCCTGATCTTCGGGTTCCTGTTCCTCGTCTACCGGAAAGTCGGCCGGGCGGCAACCCCGGTCATTCCCATCATGATGATTGTCGGCTGGAACGGCCTGATCATGTGGCTTCTCGGCATCGATTACACCCCGATGACCGCAGTCCTCGGCTCGATGTCGATCGGGGTGGCTTCCGAGTACACCATCCTGATCATGGAACGGGTGTACGAAGAGCGCGAGCGGGGTCTCGCCCTGCTGCCCGCCATCACCCAGGGAGTCGGTCGGATCGGAACTGCCATCACCGTCTCGGGACTGACAACGGTCTTTGGATTTGCCGCCCTCATCACCTCGAGCTTCAACATGATCAGCAATTTCGGCCTCGTAACCGTGATCACCGTAGGTTTCTCACTCATCGGAGCTATCGTCGTCATGCCGGCCATTCTGGTCCTGGTGGGCCGGCTTGAGGAGCGGAAGCGGGACACCGCCTCTCCTCCGGTTCAGGGGTGAACGGACACTTTTTTGCCTGCTGCGGCACACGATCTCTTCCATGAGCAGCAGGTGCGACCTTGTTCTCGCGGATGTGACCCTCCCTGACGGCCGGGTGGCGGATGTCTCTGTCAGGGACGGGCTGGTCCGCCACGTAGGAGCCATGCTACCGGCCGAGCAGGTCATCTCCTGCCGGGGCATCACCGTACTTCCCGGGGCCGTCGACATGCACGTGCACCTGCGGGGCGGTATCCAGCGGGAGAAGGAGGACTGGGAGAGCGGGAGCATGAGCGCCCTTGCCGGGGGGGTGACGGTCGTCGTGGACCAGCCGAACACCATCCCGCCGCTCATCACGCCTGAAGCCTACCGGAACCGCGTGGCCGAAGCCGGCCGGAACTCTCTCTGCAGTTTTGCGATCAATGCCGGAGTCGCTCCCGGTTCCGATCCTGCCGCCCTCTGGCGTGAGGGAGCTATTGCTTTCGGCGAGATATTCGCCGCCCCTTCGAGTTACGGAGAAGCCCTCTCGGCGGAGGCCCTTTCTGCCGCACTCTCCGGAATCGGGAGCCTCGGGGCCCTGGCAACCATTCATGCTGAGGAGGCCGGCCCGGGATCTCCGGAAAATCTTGCCGACCATGCCCGGAACCGGCCGTCACGGGGGGAGACGGAGACCGTCAGGACGATATTCCGGACATACGGTGAGGATACCCGCCTCCATTTCTGCCACGTGAGCGTTGCCGGCTCGGTCGCTGCCGCGGGATCGGCATCGGTCGAGGTCACCCCGCATCACCTCTTCCTCTCCATCGAGCAGAGTTTTCCCGATGATACGCTCAGGAAGGTCAATCCTCCTCTACGGTCCGAGAAGGAACGCCAGGAGCTCTGGCGGATGTGGGACCGGATCGATGTGATCGCCTCGGACCACGCACCCCATACCCTGCGGGAGAAGAACCGGTCGTTCGGTGAAGCCCCATCGGGTATTCCCGGCGTGGAGACCATGCTTCCGATCCTCGTGGCCCGGATGAAGGACGGGCTTTTCCCGCGGATTTCGCTCATAGAGAAGACGTCCTGGACACCGGCCGATATCCTGGGCATTCCCCGGGCGGGTTTTCAGCCCGGAGAACGGGCCGATTTCGCCCTTTACGGGAGAGAGGTCACCGCTGTCTCGGTTGACGATCTCCACAGCCGGGCCGGCTGGACACCCTTTGAAGGATTCCCGGCGGTCTTCCCTGATCAGGTCATCCTGGCCGGGTCTCCTGCATACCGGGACGGTGAATTCCAGGAGACTGCACCCCGCTGGTTTTCGGGAAGAGGTTATCATCCCTGACGACCCATATATATACGTGCCGATAGAGCGCAGCCATAGGTCCCCGGGTGATCATCTGGCGAAGACCTGGAAATGAACTGCGGGACAACCCGGTTGTGCGACAGGCACCGCCCGGCTGAGGGTAAAAACAGGAGAGGGACGGCATCAGCCACCGATGACCCGACGTTGTTAAAGCCGGGCGACAGATTACCGGTATTTTTCTCATGACAGATATCACAGCCGCGGTCTCGCACACCACTGACGGCGTCGTCCTCACTATCGAGGTCTATGCCGGCGCGAAGCGGGCATCCTTTCCTTCCGGGTACAACGAATGGAGAAAGGCGGTCGGCTGCTCGGTTCAGGCCCCGGCCAAGGAAGGAAAAGCGAATAGGGACGTCGTCGCAATCATTGCCGACACCCTGGATATTCCCCGACGGAACGTGCGTATCCTCTCCGGTGAGACTTCATCGATCAAGAGAATCCTGATCGAGGGTGTCGATCCTGCGGAGCTCATCCGACTGCTGACCGCGGCGCTTGATCCGTCATAAAATTATTTTAATTATAAAATAATTCAATAAATATTCAGATACATCATATAGTTTATCTTCTCGCAAAATCAATAGTAATGTACCTATGATCAGGCATTCTGGTTATTGCATGATGCATGGGGGTGCGTTTCATTGTACTCATCAGATACTACCAAGTACCTCATTCACCTTTACCTCGAAGCGGAGGGGGTGGTCGAGAAACCCGACGTAGTAGGCGCCATTTTCGGCCAGACGGAAGGGTTGCTCGGCGAAGACCTCGATCTCCGTGATCTTCAGCGGACCGGACGGGTTGGAAGGATCGACGTCCAGGTGTCCAGTAAAAAAGGCGAGACCAAGGGGGATATCTTCATAGCGTCCTCGCTCGACCGCGCCGAGACGGCTATCCTTGCCGCCTCGCTCGAGACCATCGACCGGGTCGGACCCTGCGTGGCACGGGTGAAGGTGGTTTCCATCGAGGACATCCGCGTGAGCAAGCGGCGGAAGATTGTTGACCGGGCAAAAGAGCTCCTGATCGGTTCGTTCGAGGAGGGGGCCATCGACAGCACCGAACTGATCGACAACGTCCGGGAGAGCATGCGGATCGAGAAGATCAGTACTATCGGGGAGGAAAAAATTCCGGCAGGACCGAACGTGCTCGATTCAGATGCCATTATCGTGGTCGAAGGCCGGGCCGACGTGATCAATCTCCTCCGCTACGGCATCAAGACCGCGGTTGCCGTCGAGGGGACCAACATCCCCCGGGCCATCATCGATCTCTGCGAGAAGAAGACCGCGACGGCCTTCTTCGACGGTGACCGCGGTGGCGACCTGATCCTCCAGGAGCTCCTCCAGGTCGCCGAGATCGATTTCGTCGCCTATTCACCGCGCGGCAAAAGCGTTGAGGACATGTCCCGCAAGGAGATCATCAAAGCTCTGCGGAACAAGGTCCCCGTCGAGTATGTCAGGGATCAGGAGACCGAGGAGGAAGACGCAGAAGCCCCGGAACTGCCGGCTGAAGCGGCACCTCCGAAACGCCCGGGAAAACCTCCGGCCGCAAAGAAGAGATCCGAACGACAACAGACACTCGGGGACCAGATCGATGCCGTCAGGGGCAGGCGAATCGCGCGGTTCCTTTCAGCCGACCTGTCTGTCATCCGGGAGGCAAAACCGGACGAGGTCGAGAAAGCGGCAGAAGAACTGAATGGTGATATCGCCGGGCTGGTCACCGATGGCGAGGTGAACCAGCGGGTTCTCGATCTCATGGTCAGCAAAGGACTGGAATATGTCGCCGCCCGCGATTTTAAAGGAATTATAAAGCGGCCTTTGACAATCCGACTTCTCAAAATCTCCTGATTTTCCCCAAAGCAACCTATTTATTTTTCAGATGCATCATGATTAGTTTGGAGTGAAACCCCCTATGCACAAAGAGGAACTGATATCACTACACCAGATGCTCTACGAAATCAAGGATTTTTTTGAGGGATACAACCCCGAATTGAAATTCTCCGATTATCACTCCCTGAAGATCAACCCGGCGCAGCTCCACAAGAGCAAGATGGAACACAAGTATGCCATCTTCGTTCTGGGAAACGAGATCGCCAATGTCATGAAGGATGTCGAGTTTTCGGCTTCCGGCAGGATCTCAGCCCGCATGCGGGAACTGGCAGCAAAGACCCTGAAAGAAATGGAATATATCCAGTAGGATTCTCTTTATTTCCTGAGTAACCGCTCTTTTTCAAGGAGATACCCGGCGAGGAGGCGGGGTATCGGTGCGGCCATGCAGTGCCAGTTCGGGGTCCCGTTGACCTCGAGCACGCAGTAACCGTCCCTGGTGGCGAGCAGGTCGACACCGCCGTAGTCCACACCGACAGCACGGGCTGCCGCACCGGCGACTTCCTGCATCTCCGGAGTAACATCAACCGGCATCCCGGTCCCTCCCTGGTGGATGTTGTGGGCGAGGGTATCCGAGACCCGGGCAATCGCCCCGACCGCCGTGCCGTCGATCACGAATACCCGGTAATCATGGTCATTCGGGACGTACTCCTGCAGGTAGAAGGGGGGGTTGCCGAGCTGCTCCGGGGAATCGATCAGGAAAATACCATTTCCGTCATACCCGTAAACCGGTTTTATCACCGCCCTTCCCTGCTCATCGAGAAACCGTTCCGCGGTGTCGCGCGAGGCGGTAAACAGGGTCAGGGGAGTCGCGATCCCGTGCCGGACCAGGAGGGCGCTGGTCATCACCTTGCTGGCACAGGTGAAAATGGAGAGCGGGCTGTTAACCACCGTGTTGCTGATGGAGAGGGCCTGGAGCACCTCGAACTGGTGCTCGTCCTGCTTCAGACCGCAGGCCCAGATGAGCTCCCCGGATAAATCGGTCGCAAAGGGGTCGATGGCGTCGAGGTCGAGAGACCTGCAGGACCCTCCGAGGGTTCTAATCTCCCGCTCCACCATGGCAGTCGAGTTGTCGCCGGGGGTGTCGGTGGGTTTGGGGACAATATGGATCATAGACACAGCCTGGTTTGGAGAAATGTTTTCACGGATACCAGATAATTCCCGCGGAACGGGTGGGCACACTTTCTTTTGAGATCAGGATGAAGTCTCCTCCATGCACTATTACCCGAACCCGGCCGAAGGACTGGACATCCCGGCGGTGAATGACGCCATCGAGGAGGCGTTTGCCGAGCATGGGCGGGGAAAAGTCCAGATGCCCCCCAAGGTCTACATCACCTTCGATCACGGTGATTTCCGGACCATGCCCGCCTACATTCCCTCGCTCGATATCGGCGGGGTCAAGATCGTGAACGTCCATCCCGGGAACCCGTCGTCCGGTCTGCCTACGGTCATGGCTCTCACCGTTATCATCAGTCCTGAAACCGGAATACCGGAGGCGATCCTGAACGCAACCTCACTGACCGACCTCAGGACCGGGGCGGCAGGAGCGGTAGCCGCAAAGTACCTTTGCTCCCGGAAGACGGTTACCCTCGGCATGGTGGGGAGCGGGCGCCAGGCCCGGGCGCAAGTGGATGCCATAGCCGCCGAACTCTCCATCAGTGAGATCCGGGTATGGAGCCGGACCGAGAGGAATGCCCACGCCTTCTGCAAGCGGTATAAGGACCACGAGTGCAGGAGCATGTCACTTGAACGGGTGGCGGACTGTGACCTCCTGGTCACCACCACCCCTTCGCGGGAACCGCTGATCAGGGATGCCTGGATCCGGGACGGGACCCACATCAATGCCATCGGGGCAGATGCCCCGGGCAAGCAGGAGCTCGATCCTGCCATTCTTACCAGGGCCACGGTTTTCATCGACGACCCGGCCCAGGCAGTCCATTCGGGAGAGATCAACGTCCCCATCCGGGACGGTATCTACACCGCCGACCGGATCGCCGGAACCCTGGGAGAGGTGGTGCTCGGGAAGAAAGGGAGGACGAACGACCGGGAGATCACGGTCTTTGATTCCACCGGGCTTGCCATCCAGGACCTGGCCATCGCCGAGATCGCCATGAAGAGCGGGAACTTTATCAATCTCAGGTTCCCCTGAGCCGTGGACAGGGTGCTGAATATCTGCCCGGTTCTTGAGTGCAGAGGGGCCACATCACGAACCGGGACAGGGTTCGGGGAACATTCGACGAGGAAGGCCGCCGTTTCCCTTCGGTTTCCCTTGTATCGTGCATCCGCTTTCCGGGACAACGTTCCCCGGCTTTTTCCTGGCTGCTGTAACGTCACGTCACCCGGCGGCGGGTACAGCAGATTGCCAATCCGTTTCTACAAGGAACAGACTCGCGTTCACCGCCGTTGGGTTTTTTGATAAGAGTGGTTGACCGGACCCTCCCCTGGAAGCAGGTATGAATCCCGTCCTTGTCAGAAAAAAGATCAGTTTTTCCGGAACTTGTTCCAGATGACCTCGCGGTAGACCGGGCCGCTGTTGTAGGTGCAGAAGGGGATCAGTCGTCCGTCAGGGGTTGCATAGTGGATGCAGCACCGCTGAACACGGGAGAGATCATAGTTGTAGCGGTCCATGAAGTGCATGGAGCCGATAAAAAGGGCGTTCCAGTGAAAGTCGCGGAGAGCGTCAAAGTTCTGCATCACCAGGGTCTTGCCGATCAGCTTCCAGAACTCCATGGTGGACCCGTGCTCGCTCTTTTTGACCGATTCATGCATCTCCCGGATCCCCTCGATCAGTGATTTGTACTTGTTCAGGGATCCTCCCTTCTTCAGCTTCTCGGCCATGCCTTCAACCGATTTGAAGAAGCTGTCGACATCGATCATCCGGTTGATGGGGACCAGTCCCTGGTCGGTGGCAAAGACGTAGGTGGCCGCACCGCAGTGCTGGTGGGCAGTGAACCGGACCTGCGGTTTCCCGGTATAAGCCTCCACAAGGTCTGAGAAGGGCACGACACAGGGAACCGGGTAGAAATCGGTTTTACGGATGACCCCGGAAGTCTGGGCCTCGATATCATCGAGCAGTTCGGGGATGGTGATCCGTTCACGCTGCACATCCTCCTCGCTTGCCGCACCGGTAAAGGCTATCGGCTGGTAGTTGACGCCCCGGACGACCTTGATGTGCTTGGCGGCATACCGTATCATGTCGCCGACCTCGTGATCGTTTCGCCCCTTGATGATGGTTGGAACCAGCACCATCCCGAGTCCGATCTCCTCGCAGTGGCGGATTGCTTTTTCATCGGAGGCCAGCTTGAAGTTCGTCTGCTTCGAGACCCCGTCGAAATGGAGGTAGACCGTGGAGAGCCCGGCAGCCTTGAGCTCCTCGACATACCCCTTGTCTTTCGCAAGCTTGATACCGTTCGTCGCCACCTGCACCTGGGGGAACCCGAGCTCCTTGGCCTTCCTGATGAGATCCATCAGGTCATCCCGCATTGTCGGTTCTCCACCCGAGAACTGCACTGCCGGAACCGGTACCGGTTTCTGGTCCCGGAGCATTGCCAGCATCGCGACGATCTCCCCGAATGACGGTTCATAGATGTAACCGCAGGCCCGGGCATTGGCAAAACAGAAATCGCAGTCCAGGTTGCAGCGGTTGGTGAGGTCAATGTTTGCGAGGAGGGTGCCGGACCGGTGGTTCGAACACAGCCCGCAGTGTTCCGGGCAGTTCTCCGGCAGAGTCGTTACATTCGGATTCTCGATTCCCCGCCCTACCGAATCGAATGATTCGAATTTATGCCATAAGCCGGCATCGGACCAGTAGAGATCCCGGAAATGCCCGTGTTCCGGACAGGTTCGTTCCAGCCAGATACTGCCATCCCGATCATCCAAACTGCCCTCAAGGACGGCATTGCAGATCGGGCACAGGGTCTTGGTTGTCTTCACTATCAAAGGGTTCCCCTCCGATCCTTCATAGAAGTTGTTAGATTCTGGGATATCTTAATGCTTATATCTGCTGTTTATTACAGATACTGGGAGATTTCCATTAGTCCCGATTTCGTCCTGTTCTCACTGGTGTCCGCGCTGTGGATCATGCTGCCGGCATACCTGCCGAATTCAGCGGCAGCCGTGCTCGGAGGAGGAAGGCCGATCGACGGCGGCCGGAAATACCGGGACGGAAAGCGGATATTCGGGGATGGGAAGACCTGGCGGGGGCTCGTCCTCGGTATCGGCGCCGGAATATTCATCGGTTCGGTGCAGATCGGGGTGCGTGATGTCTTCGGTCTCCTCGTCCTCCCGGAACTCACCTTCCCCGTGGTGGTGATCCTTGCGGTGGGAGCACTGCTCGGGGATCTCGTCAAGAGTTTTTTCAAGCGGAGGATCGGCAAGGAACGCGGCGCCGAATGGCTGATCGCCGATCAGTATGACTTCGTGGTCGGCGCCTTTGTCCTGCTCCTGATCCTGGAGTACGGGTGGGTGATGGCGACGGTTACCCCCCTGATGGTGGTCTGGATCATCATCATGACCCCGCTGCTGCACCGGGTGGTGAATATTATCGGGTATCTTGCCGGAGTAAAAGATGTACCATGGTGAACAGAATCGCTGAGCTGCTGCGGGAGCATGGAGCGGTGGAGTACGGGGACTTCACCCTCGCCTCGGGGGCAAAGAGCTCCTACTACCTTGATGTGAAGACGGCCATCACCCACCCTGCGGTGCTGATGGCTGTCGGAGAAGAGATGGCACGCCGGGCCGACTTCGAAGTGGTTGCCGGTGTCGCTGTCGGTGGCGTCCCCCTCGCCGTGGCCACGGCAATTGCCAGCGGAAAGCCGTATGCCATCATCAGGACTACCGAGAAGACACACGGGAAGGGAGGACACATCATCGGGAACGTCACCGGGAAACGGGTACTGCTGGTGGAAGATGTAACGACTTCAGGGGGATCCGTGATCATGGGCATCGGGGCACTCAGGGCGGGAGGAGCGGAGGTTGCAGCGGTCGTTACGGTTGTCGACCGGGATGCCGGTGCCGCCGAGGCTCTGGGCCGGCTGGGAGTCCACCTGATCCCCCTCTGTACTGCCCGTGAGGTTGTTCGGCCGCCGGATTAAGAGACGCACTTTTTTAAAAAAATCTGGCATATACATGACTATGAAGGTGCTTGTTGTCGGGGGCGGGGGCAGGGAGCATGCAATTGCCAGGGCGCTCTCCTTCAACAAAGAGACGACCATCTTTTCCGTCATGGCGAAACGCAATCCCGGAATCGCTGCGGTAGCGGAGGAGATCCTGCTCGAAAAGGAGACCAATGTTCCTGCGGTGCTCCGGTTTGCGACGTCAAGGGGTATCGACTACACGGTCATCGGGCCTGAGGCACCGCTCGAGGCCGGCATCGTGGACAGGCTCGAGGAAGAAGGAATCGGCTCCATGGGCCCGACGGTTGCGGCTGCCCGCCTGGAGACGGACAAGGGTTTCTGCCGGGAAATGATGGAGACCTGCGGGATTGCAGGGTGCCCGCGATACCGCGTCGCCCATACCGCATCCGATGCAGAGGCATTCATCCGTGGCTACGATGGAGACCTGGCCATCAAGCCCATCGGCCTCACAGGGGGAAAAGGTGTCCGTATCATGGGCGAACACCTTGACCGGGACGGGGCGATCGCTTATGTCCGGTCATTGGGGGGCAACGTGGTGCTCGAGGAGCGCCTGATCGGGGAGGAGTTCACCCTCCAGGCTTTTGTCGACGGGAAGCACCTGGTTCCCATGCCGCTTGTCCAGGACCACAAGCGGGCGTTTGAAGGTGACCAGGGCCCGAATACCGGGGGGATGGGCTCGTACTCGATGCCGGATCACTCACTCCCCTTCGTGAACCGCCGGGATGCGGAGCAGGCGTTCGCCATCATGAAGAATGCGGTCGCAGCCATGGGGAAGGCGGGATTTCCCTACCGGGGGATTCTCTACGGCCAGTTCATGAACACGGCCCGGGGGCCGATGGTGATCGAGTTCAATGCCCGGTTCGGGGATCCGGAAGCGATGAACGTTCTCTCACTCCTCGAGTCGGATCTCCTGACCATCATCGAGAAGACGGTCGCCGGAACCCTCTCGCAGGCTGACGTACGGTTCTCGAACAAGGCAACGGTCTGCAAGTACCTTGTTCCCGAGGGATACCCGGATAATCCACGTACCGGGGAAGAACTAAAATTTGCAGGAAAACCGGAAGCGATCACGTACTATGCCAACATTGAAGAGCGGGACGGACGTCTCTTCACCATGACTTCCCGGACCCTGGCGTTCGTGGGTGTGTCGGACAGCCTTGATGCCGCAGAGGAGATCGCAGAGAGTGCGGCAACATCGGTCAGCGGCAGGGTACGACACCGTCGTGATATCGGGACATCCCGCCTGCTGGAACAGCGGGTTTCCCACATGCAGGAGCTCCGATGAACAAGGATCTGCTCTCCATTCTTGATCTATCAGCAGCCGATCTGGATCACCTCATCAGCGAGGCGGTCAACCTGAAGATGCTCAGGAAAGCCGGGCGTCCGCACGAGTTCCTGAAGGGAAAGGCGCTCGCCATGGTCTTTGAGAAAGCCTCGACACGGACGAGGATATCATTTGAGACCGGGATGTACGAGCTCGGGGGCCATGCCCTGTTTCTGAATCCGGGCGATCTCCAGATCGGCAGGGGAGAGGAGATCCGGGATACCGCCCGGGTCATGTCCCGTTACGTTGCCGGCATCATGATCCGTGCCTACCACCACGAGCATATCGAGGAATTCGCCCGCTGGTCCGAGGTTCCGGTGATCAACGGCCTCTCGGACCGGGAACATCCCTGCCAGATCGTCGCCGACCTCATGACCATCCGGGAGCATTTCGGTTCCTTGTCCGGCCTGAAGGTTGCATGGATCGGGGACGGGAACAATGTCTGCAACTCGTTTGTGCTTGCTTCTGCGCTGGCCGGTTATACCATAACGGTCGCCTCCCCCGACCGCTTCCGCCCTCCCGCTGATATCGTCGACCGGGCTCTGGGAGCGGGGGGAAAGGTCACGCTGATTCGCGATCCCGGAGATGCGGTGGCGGACGCCGATGTGGTGGTCACCGATACCTGGGTCTCCATGGGAGAGGAGAAGGAGAAGGGGGAACGGCTGAAGGCATTTTCCGGCTATACCGTAACCTCCGCCCTGATGCAGAAGGCCGATCCGGAGGCGATCTTCCTCCACTGCCTTCCGGCCCACCGCGGCCAGGAGGTAGCCGACGAGGTGATCGAGGGGGAGCAGAGCCTGGTTTTCGATGAAGCCGAGAACCGGCTCCATACCCAGAAAGCGCTGCTGGTGAAGCTGCTGGGACGCGAGATCGGGGAAAAGTATTCGGGAACGACCTAGACCTCCCTTTTCGGTTTTTTTGAGGTCCCCGCGAAAGTTCTCTGCGATAGCCGGGTACTCCCGGAGTTTCAGGACCACCCGGGAAGGCTGACCGGGATTCAGGGAACGGAGTCCTGGTTATTCATTCCGGATACGGTGATGTTTCAGTCCCGGATGACTTCATGATAGATACCATGCCGCTCCTCCACGAAGAGGACCGGTTTCCTGTTCCTGATGGCGATTTTGGGGAATTTCCTCACCCATACCTGCCGCTGAAAACCTGCTCTCCCCGGACTGTCACGATGCGGGACACTCCTGCAGAGAGCAGATCCTCAACGCAAATGTCCCCTGAGAACTCCCGCAGGCTCCGGAAGAGAATAAAGCGGCCGTCGTTACCCGGTACCCCGGGACTCGTGGGTGTCGGTATCATCGAGAGCGATGGAGAAGGTCACTGGTGAGGCACCCCTGGAATGAATACATTGACATTCAGGGACAATGGAGATAACTGATTTTACTCCCACGATGAATAGGGTTGATTCCATTCGGTATGGTTCCTAAAGTGGTGTGCATAATTTTATATGCTCACTGGGGAAGAAGATGCATGAACGCCACAGGGAGCAGCACGCGATTTACACTTTCAACAGGGGGTTGGGAAGGTCTACCGATCCGATCACAATGATAGTTCATCAGTCTACGGCGGTTCGAAGATTAATGAGACGGTTTCAGAAGGATGAAGGAATGAAGGAGTTGGAATAATGGTATGGGAAGTATATCCTGGACAGTATGTTAAGGTGAGAAAGTACGATGATCCGTTGCAGGGAGATTGCGATTCATGCATCTGTCTTGCCGGACTCTGTTCAATGGGTTGGACAAATTCGACATTTTATGATACCACTCCGACCGTGAAAATCGGGAGTTATAATTACTACACGATCTATTTCTGGCCTAATGCAGTTCGAAAAACGGTGAGAGTCAGCGAGCGTCTTTGCGTGGAAAGCGGGCAATTAAGGTTTGCATCATCAAAGGAGCCGGATGAGCTCTGGCCCTCCATTTACGAAAAGGCGTATGCCGCTTTTATCAAAGCGAACCATAGCTCGACCACGGTCGATACGTTCACGATGAGTACAACCCCATTTGGGAAAAATGGGAAAGTAACAATGGAAGAACTAACGAAATTACCCTACGCGGACCCGTTGATCAGTGCGATCCCGGATACGTATGATGTCCCGGATGTATATACCTTTATCAGTCAGAGGTCGCCCGGCGGTAAAACGGCCAAACCTATGATCGCCTGGACTCCGGACGGAGGATCCACCGGGGGAATTACTGCAGACCATACCTATTCGGTCCTTGGAGTGGTTCCAGCCGACAATTATATTGTCCTGAGGGACCCGAGAAGAGGCGCTCCGGAGCCCACCGCAAATGTTCTCACCACGAAAGTCGTGACCCTTGGAGGAGTGAATCTTGACCTCAAGGTTCTGAATGATGGGATATTTGCCCTGCATAAAGATGCATTCGCCAACCTGTTTTACAAACTCGCATGGACTCCGTGAATGCCAATTTATTTATTTTCAATTTTTAATAACCACATGCCAGGAGGAGAGTAAAATGAAAAACAGATTCCAGTCAAGTACGTCCGTCTGTCTTTTTCTTTTTATCATTCTCTTTATCGGATACTCATCGGGATCACCTGGAGCGGATTTCACCGCTTTCCCCGTCAGCGGGGAGGTCCCGCTGACCGTCAGCTTTACCGATATATCTTCCGTACCCGATGGCTCCACCATTATCGCATGGAACTGGAGTTTCGGTGATGGACAAACCGCTTCCATCCAGAATCCCGAACACGTGTATACCGATGAGGGTTTGTACGATGTTACACTCACCATAGACTTCGGTAACGGCACCGATTCGCTCCTGAAGCAATCATACATCTCGGTATCTGAACCTCCACCAGAACTCATTGCCGATTTTTTTACCGATCCCGTTTCAGGAAGTGCTCCCCTCACGGTATTTTTCTTTGACCTGTCTTCAGGTCCTATCGAATGGTGGGACTGGGATTTCGGCGATGGCAGTCCTCGTTCAACTGAGCAGCACCCTGTCCATGACTATGTCGATCCAGGGTTGTACAGTGTTAATCTGACGGTAGGATACGCCAACCAGTCGGCGAGCACTACCATGACCGATCTGATTATTGTTGAGGCAGCAGCGCCACCACTTGAGCCGGTAGCGGGAACCAGCTCAATACTGACTCCCGGAACCCAGTATACCGACCAGCACAACCCTGATATATCCGGCGATCTCGTGGTATGGTCGGGATCCGGAGATCACAGCCAAGATATTTATGTATATAATCTGTCCAGCGGTGGGGAACTGGATATCACCCCGGATGAAAGGTGCGGTACTCCGGATCACCAGTATCCTGACCAGGTCGATCCTTCCATTGAAGGCCATATCATCGTCTGGGTCGACGGCCGGAACAGCTTCTGGGATATTTACCTGTACGACCTCGAATCTCAAACCGAGATTCTTGTCACTCCCGATACGGCGGGTTCAAACCAGGTGGATCCGATTGTTTCCGGTGATCGCATCGTATGGTCTGATGACCGCGACAAAGGAAACTCTCAGTATGATGTCTACCTGTATTCCATAACGACCGGTGAGGAGATGCTGCTTTCTCCCGACATGACCTCGATCAGCCTTGAACATCCACGGCTCTCCGGAGATTATGTCGTATGCGAGGGTTACGACCTCAACAATTGGAGTTATGATATCTATCTCTATGATATCACCACCGCGGTCTGGACCCTCCTTACTCCCGATACCCCGTGGTCGGATCAGAAGAATCCCGATATATCAGGTGATTACATCGTCTGGGACGGGATAGACGAGATGCAGGGAACCCAGGATGTTTACCTGTATAACCTCTCTTCGGGCACCACAATGCTTCTCACGGAAGGGACAGCCTCCACCGACCAGATGAATCCGAAGATTGAGGGGGATACGATAGTATGGGAAGACAACCGCATCGATGGAGGATGGAATTACGATATCGTGCTCTATTCTGTCACGTCAGGAATTGCCGGTCTCATCACCCCTGACACGGCAACAAATCAGGCCTCGCCGGAAATTTCCGGAAACCGTGTTGTCTGGAGCGGGTATTCCGACCTGTGGACCTGGGACGTTTACCTCTTCACATCAGGAATCGAAAAACCCCTGCTTGAAGCTGCTTTTTCTGCAAACGTAACAGCATCAAGAGCACCAGTAACGGTATCTTTCACCGATCAGACCCAGGGCGAACCGGCGTTCTGGTTCTGGGATTTCGGCGATGGGAACATATCGGAGGAACAGAACCCCGATCATACGTTCATTGACCCGGGAACTTATGACGTGACCCTCTGGACCGGGAACCCGTACCAGAGGGCTATGGAGAGAAAGGATGATTATATCAGTGCAGGCTCACCCCCGGTGGCGAAATTCTCTGCAACTCCGCAATCGGGACTCTCTCCTTTGACAGTCCAGTTCTCTGAC
>JAAEET010000033.1 GCA_013415565.1 Methanomicrobiales archaeon | reverse complement strand
ATAAAGGTCATCATAGAGGGCGGGGAAGAGGCTCCCGGTCACCTTGAAAAATACGTCGCAGCACACCCGGAGTTCTTTTCCTGTGATGTAATGATAATCGCCGACAATGGGAATCTCGCCGTTGGAGAACCGGCGCTCACGACAACGCTCCGCGGTGAAGTGTCCTGTATTGTCGAGGTCAGGAGCCTCGACCATGCCGTGCACTCGGGATCGTTCGGGGGGGCCGCTCCTGATGCCCTGGTCGCCCTGATCAGGATACTGGCAACGCTCCATGATTCCGACGGCAATGTGGCCATTGAGGGTCTCCATTCCTCTCCACCACCCGCCACCCGGTACCCGGAAGATCTGTATCAACGGAATGTCGGATTGCTTGAAGGCGTGGAACTCATCGGGACCGGCCCGCTCAGTGCACGCGTGTGGGCAAAGCCTTCGGTGACGGTAATCGGAATCGATGCTCCACCGGTCAGGAAGGCATCCAATACCCTGATCCCCCGCGCTGCCGCAAAGATCAGCATGCGTATTTCACCCGATGCCGATGCCGGCCACGAGCTGCAGCTCCTGATGGACCACCTCCGTGCGGCTGCTCCCTGGGATGTACACGTCGAGGTTATGGAGGTGACGAAAAATTCGGGATTTGTCTGCCCGAAAGGTGGTCCGGGGTACGCGGCAGCCCGGACGGCACTGGAAACCGCTTTTGGAAAAGCTGTCGGCGAGATAGGTGCAGGGGGATCGATTCCCCTGCTGGATGTTCTGCGAGCAGCCGTTCCGGCGGCGGAGTTCATCCTGTGGGGTGCCCAGGACGCCTCGTGTTCCCGTATTCACGGGACCGATGAGAGCGTGGATCTCGGTGAACTGGAACGGTTCATCGTGGCGCAGAGCCTGGTGCTCCAGTTTCTGGGGAAGGGAGAACAGATCGATCAAGGGTAATATATCCGGAAATTCGGGGATTATGAAAAGAAGACTCTCACATGAGGTGAAAAAGAATGGCTGGAAGTAAACGAAGCGGAGGACTCAGTGTATTCACGGCCATTGCGTTTGCCGTCGGCAACATGGTCGGGGCAGGTGTGTTCGTGCTGAGCGGGCTGATTATCGATACCGCCGGGCCTTCCGCCGTGCTATCGTACCTCTTCTGTGGTGTTCTGGTTACCTTCTCTGGATTATCCTATGCCGCCCTGGCAAGCATCTACCCGGAAGATGGCGGGGGATACCTGTTTTCCCGGAGAATGCTCGGCCCGTTGCCGGGTTTCATTGCCGGCTGGGCGATGTATATCAGTCTCACGATTGCCAGTGCTTTTGTACTGCTTGGATTCGGTATCTATGCAAACCTGCTCCTGCATACCTCGTTTGATTCCCGCTATTTTGCCCTGGCCGGCCTGATCATTCTGTTTCTCCTTAATATCAGGGGTCTTTCCGAGGCCGGAAAACTGGAGACCGGCCTGGTTGTCTCGAAAGTACTCATCCTGCTGGCTTTCATCGCTGTCGGATTCATCCACATCAGCGTGAGTGATTTCACTCCCTTCTTCACTGCCGGGACCGGGGGGATGCTGAAAGGGATGACCATGGTTTTCTTCGCCTATATCGGGTTCCAGGTGGTCGCCCTCAGGGGAGGAGAGATCAAGGAGTCGTCGAGAAATGTACCTCTCGCTACGCTGGCAGCAATCGGCATCGTCGCGTTTATCTATATCGGGGTCATCATCGGGCTGCTCTCGGCACACCTTCCGGCATACGGTGAGAAGAGCGTCTTTGATGCCGCACTGGTGCTCTTCGGCAGTATCGGGGCCACCATCGTTGCCCTCGGCGCAGTCTTTTCCACGCTCTCCTCCGCCAATGCCAATGTCATTGGTGCCTCCCGGATCACCATGGAGATGGCGTGCGAGAAGCAGATCCCCGGAAGGTTCGCCCGCCTGACTCACGGCCAGCCGGTGAACTCCATATTTTTCGGTACCCTTCTTGCCGGAGCCCTCATTATCTACGGAAATCTTACGTTCGTGGTGAACCTGACCAACGTGACAACGCTGGTCACCATGGCCCTGGTCAATGCCAGCGCCTTTCTCCTGGTCAGGAGGGAGCACCTTGTTCCTCCCGAGAAAACATATTTTCGGATTCCCCTGGGGGTCCTTATCCCGGCTCTCGGCGGAATCTCCTGTATCGCCATGCTGGTCACCCTCGATCCCCGGATTATCGGTCTCGGATGTGCCGTGCTGCTTGCCGGACTGGTCCTTTACTATATCGAGGATACTCCGGAAGGGGAGATGATACGACGTGAGATAAATGAGAGACTGGGGCGGGTTCACGAAAAATGACACACGGAACGGTACCGGAACACTGCATCCCGCTCTGTCCGGAGGATGGTAATGATCGAATGGTTCACCATGGCGAGATGGTCGCCATATATCGTCGGGGCAGGGATCGGGATCCTGATCTGGACCGCGTTCCTCCTCTCTGACCGACCGCTCGGCTGTTCGACGGCGTATGCCAAATCGGCCGGGATGGTGGAGTCCGTATTCTCCCGAAAGAAATGCGAACAGATGCCCTACTACCAGAAGGTCACCCCGACTGTCGACTGGCAGTGGATACTCGTGATCGGGCTGATTGCCGGGGCGTTCCTGTCGGCATACCTCTCGGGCACCTTCACGATCCTTATCGTACCGCCGTTCTTTGCTGAAGCGTTCGGGACGGATGCGATCCTCCGTTCCGCGATGGCACTTGCCGGGGGCGTCCTGCTGGGGCTCGGCGCCCGGTGGGCCGGCGGATGCACCTCGGGGCATGGTATTTCCGGAACACTCCAGCTCTCGCTCGCGAGCTGGGTTGCGGCGATCTGCTTCTTTGCCGCGGGCATCATCGTCGCAGGATTGATCTATGGATTCTCGTTCATCTGAGGAGTGACACGCGATGGCATGTGAAAGAATCAGGTCTCATTCCGCGGCCCAGATCGGTCTTGGCCTTGTAACCGGGTTTGTCTTCGGATTTCTCCTCCAGAAAGGGGGCGTCACCAACTACGACGTGATCATCGGCCAGCTCCTCCTCACCGATTTCACGGTCGTGAAAATTATGCTCTCCGCGATTGTCGTCGGGATGATCGGGATCTTCCTCATGAAATCGGCAGGGCTCGTCCGCCTCCATATCGCGAGGGGATCGTGGGGTGCAACCGTGGCAGGAGGGCTGATCTTCGGGACAGGGTTTGCCGTCCTCGGGTACTGTCCCGGTACTGCCGCTGCTGCGTTCGGATCAGGAGCCCTTGACGCGTTGATCGGGATGGTCGGGATCGCGATCGGTGCCGGTATCTTTGCCCGTCTCTATCCGGCCCTGGATCGGTCGATCCTGAAGAAAGGAACCTTTCCAGCTGACACGATACCGGAAGTGATCGGGGTAAAACCGGGAATCGTGGCCGTTGGCGTGATCGTCCTGATCATCGGCCTTCTGTACCTGCTTGCTGTCGCTGGCTTATAACCGGGCACCGGAGAATTGCATCGTATGAGCATGCGAGGGGTGGGATTTGAACCCACGGACTCCTGCGAGACCGGATCTTAAGTCCGGCTCCGTTGGCCAGGCTTAGATACCCTCGCCTGATCGTATATATCGCGCTTCTCCTTGTTTAAAGATAGTCAATGACGCCGGCGCCCTCGCACCGATCCGCTGTGAGCCGGGGAGAAGGTTCTCCTGCCCGCAAGTCCCCAACAAATTTATACCTTCCCGATAACCGCTCTTTATCCACACTGGTCCTGTCCGGTGGAGGTGGTATCTATGAACACAACCCGCTCTCTCGTCGTTATTTTCCTTATCCTGGCCCTCTGCGGCTGCTGCCTTCCGGCAGGAGCAATACTCCAGGAGTTCAGCTTCCGGGGATCGGTCCTCGGGTTTTCCGAGGCGAACAACACCGTCACCATCCTCGCCACCCATCAGTGGCGCTGCATGTTTGACAGCGACGGCCCGACCTGCGTCTGGAACCCGATCACCCCGCAGGTGCTGACCGGAACCGCCCCGGTCCCTGAGGTCTTTGACCGGATCACCACCGGCTCCCAGGTGATGGCCGGAAGTCTCGGAGTGCCGGGAGGCACCTGGACCGGCATCGGGCTTCTCATGCCCCCCTACGGGCCCGATGCGCTCCTGTCGACCGACCTCTACGGCGAGCCCGGCCTGCTCCCCGCTCCCATGGTCGCCGGGTACGGATTCTCGGCAATCCTGGAGCCCGATTGTGATGCCTGCGGCGGGTCGATCTGCCAGGCGGCAGCGACCAACCTCACCATCTTCCGGGACGGTGCCGAAGTCTGGAACGGGATACTCCTGCCGGGAGAGGACACGCAGTACCGCGACCCGTCCGATCAGTCCGGCCTGTACGTGAAGTTGGTCTCAGGGGAGACCTCGTCCCGGCTCTGCCCCAACGCATCCCCGGCAATGGGCGGGCCGCAGCCGATCTCGGTCTTCATCGTCCATGCCGACCGGCCCGCGAGTACCCCCTGGCCCCCCATCATCGACCGGCCGGGATCCCTGATCATCTTCTCGGTGCCTGCAGGAGCCACCGTGTTTCTTGACGGCGGGGAGGAGGGCACCGCCCCGGTCACGCTCACCGGCCTTGCCGCAGGACCGGTCAGCATCCGGGCCGAGAAGGACGGCTATGCCCCCTGGGAGAAGGAGGTCACGGTCTTTCCGGGAGCCCGGATCCTGGTGACCGCCCGGCTCGAACCCCTGTACGGGAATCTCCGGATCCAGTCCTTCCCCAGCGGTGCCGATATCAGCCTTGACGGGCAGTCCCGGGGCACGACACCCCTGGTGATCACCGGGCTTGATGCCGGGGCCCACACACTCCTTGCAGAAAAACCAGGATATACCCCCTACGAGCGGGAGGTCACGGTCATCCCGGGCAGGGACATTTCGCTCTACCTCAGGCTCTCACCGGAAAGCTCCGGTGCACCGCTGCCCCTCTAGGGCATATTTTTTTATTCCATCGCCGAACGACACCGGACGTGTTCAGGCGGACGGCAATCAGCCGCATTTCCACCTTATTCCGATGTCAGTGTCGCGAAATTCCCATACTCCGTATCGTATCCCCGGGCAATCACCCCGGCACCGAGCAGCGGGGCATTACCGTCCAGCGCGGTCATTACCATCTCGGGCAGGCTGAGGTAACGGTCGACGGCATCGATCATCGGCCCGAGCAGGAGATCGGCGTTGGAACGTATCACGGAACCATCGAAGATGATCAGGTCCGGGTCGTAGGCGACGATGATGTCGGATACCGCCCGGGCATTGATCGCGGACAACTCTTCGAGGAAGCGAAGCACGTCATCGTCACCACCGCGAGCCGAACGGAAGATGTCCTCCGCCGCATCAGGGCCCCAGTGCGGTTTGCCGTGGTAATGGCACCACTGGGAGAAGAACCAGGGGAGGTACTTCCCGGAGGCATACCCTTCCCAGTGGCCGGAGTACCCGCAGCCGCAGACGAGATCGTAGGTGTCGTCCACGTGGAAGTGCCCGACCTCGGCGGCATTGCCGTCCCGGCCGAGCAGGATCCGGCCGTTTTCCAGCACCCCGGCCCCGATCCCGGTGGAGAGGGTGACATATACCGCGTTCTGCCTCCCCTTCGCGGCCCCGAAGGAAACTTCTCCGATGAGTCCGGCATGGCAGTCGTTGATCATCCGGACCGGAATCCCGAATTCCTCCGAGAGCGGCCCGGTCACCGGGACATCCCGGAAGGTCATGTTCGGCGGGTTGAGCAGGATCCCCTGCCGGATGTCGACCGGGCCGGCGATCGAGAGCCCGATACCGGCGGTATCATCCGGCAGCGCCCCCCCGGCCACCCGGGTGATCAGGCCGGAGAGAAAGCCGGTGAGGATGGAAGGGTCGGCTCCTCCGGCCGGAGTCTTCACCTCCATCCTGTCTCCTGTCCGGCCGTCACGCTCGAGAACAGCCGCCCGGGTATTCGTCGCCCCGACATCAACGGCCACCACGTGCACCATGCCCGGTGGTTTGACCGGGAGGGCAATGAAACTTCGCGGTGCATCCACAAAGGGTATCAAGAAGCTCGTGCCAGCTGTCAGGCTGATGAGTGCAAGGGGAGGATCATGCAGGTAACCCTCCGGGGATGGATCGAGTTCCGGGGCCGGCGGCTCACCCTCCCGGAACTCGGGGAGATCCTTGCCCGCCATCCTGAGCACATCGGCCGGTTCGGCGGCGAGTTCCTCCTCTCCTGGGACCGGTGCATCGCCCGGGATCTCTACGGCATTGTCCCGGGCGATATCGAACCCGGGTCCGTGGTCTGCGACGGAAAGATGATCTGCGGGATCCGGCCGGATGCTCCGGAGACCGGGCTTGAAGAGGGCATTCTTACCGCCGTCCGGCTGCGCAGCGACGAGGGGATCTGCGCGTTCTCCGGCGGGGTTGATTCCTCCCTGGTGGCCTTCCTCTCCGGCCGGCCCTGCCTTGCGGTCGGCCTCGCCGGATCGCACGACCTTGCCCATGCCCGTCGGGCAGCCGATCTGATGGACCTGCCCTGCAACCTGATAGAGCTGACCGAGCGGGACGTTGCCGAAGCGCTCGATGCCGTGCTCCCGGTCATCCCCGACCCGGACCCGACCGACGTCGCCATCGCGGTGACCCAGTACCTGATTACCAGGTCGGCCCGTGAGCTCGGCCACGAACGGGTCCTGTCGGGGCAGGGTGCCGACGAGCTCTTCGGGGGGTATGCCCGCTACCTCTCCTCCCCCGACCTTGAGCGGGACCTTTCGCGGGACGTCGCCGGTCTCCGCCGGCAGGCCCTCCGCGACCAGATCGTTGCCGGGCTGAACGGCACCCTGCTCTCCCTGCCCTACCTGGATGTCCGGGTGGTGCGCGCTGCCCGGGCCATCCCGGCAGCGGAGAAGGTACAGAACGGGGTCCGGAAGAAACCGCTGCGGGAGGTCGCAGCGCGGCATATCCCCCCGGAAATCGCCTGGTACGAGAAGAAAGCCATGCAGTACGGGACCGGGATCGGGAAGGTACTGCGGAAGATGGCACGTACCAATGGTTATAAACGGTCTTTGCAAGGGTACTTAGATCAGAAGAGACCGGACCGGTGAGAGGCGTCCATGATAGAAGAGAAAGATGTAGAACACATTGCGATGCTTGCCGATATCGGGATCACGAAAGAGGAGCTGCCCGGGTTCACCGGGCAGTTCAACGAGATCCTCGACTACTTTGATATTCTCGACCAGGTGGAGGGGACCGGATCCTTCGAGCATGAACGTGCCAACGTCTTCCGGGAAGATGAGATCGAACCCTCCCTCCCGCAGGACGATGTGCTCGCCAATACCCGGGATGCCGAAGACGGATTCTTCCGTGCTCCGAGGGTGATGTGAGTGCCGGCCGTCACCTTCTCGCCCGATGACCGGTACAACGCCTTCATCACCACGCTCGACCAGGCAGAGACCGGGCCCGGCCGGCTCTCGGGAATCGCGGTCGCCGTCAAGGACAATATCTCAACCCGGGGGATTCGCACCACCTGTGCCAGCCGGATCCTGGACGGCTACATCCCCCCCTACGATGCCCACGTGGTCACCCTGCTCAGGCAGGAAGGAGCTGCCATCGTCGGCAAAACCAATATGGACGAGTTCGGCATGGGCACCACCACCGAGAACAGCGCCTACGGCCCCACCCTGAACCCGTCCGATCCCTCCCGTGTGCCCGGCGGCTCATCGGGAGGGAGCGCCGCGGCGGTCGCTTCCGGCATGGTCCGGATGGCGCTCGGCACCGATACGGGTGGCTCGATCCGCTGCCCGGCATCCTTCTGCGGGATCGTGGGGCTCAAGCCCACCTACGGGCGGGTCTCCCGGTACGGGCTGATCGCCTACGCCAACTCACTCGAGCAGATCGGTCCCATGGCACAGAACGTGGAGGATGTCTCGCTCCTGATGGAGGTGCTTTCCACCCACGACCCCCGGGATTCGACCAGCATCTCCTGCCCCTACCGCCATACCCCGGATCCCACGGTGACGGGACTGAAGATCGGGGTGCCGGAAGAATTCTTCGGCGAAGGCGTCGATCCCCGGGTTGCCGCCGTGGTCTGGGAGGCCATCTCCCGGCTCGAGGGCGAGGGGGCCGAGATTGTCACCTGCCGGATGCCGAGCATGGTCTTTGCGCTGGCCGCCTACTACGTCACCTGCACGAGCGAAGCGAGCTCGAACCTTGCCCGCTTCGACGGGGTCCGCTACGGACCGCCGGCCGATACGAAACGCCCCTGGCATGAATCGTTCCAGGAGCGGCGGCGCGAAGGGTTCGGGACCGAGGTCCGGCGGCGGATCATGCTCGGGACCTTTGCGTTATCCTCAGGATACTACGGCAAGTATTATGCCAAGGCACAGGCCGCCCGGCAGCAGGTCAGGAACGACTTTGTCAGGTTGTTCCGGACGGTGGACGTCATCGCCGGCCCGACCATGCCCACCGTTGCATTCAGGCTCGGAGAGAAGACCGACCCGCTCTCCATGTACCTCTCCGATATCCTGACCGTTCCCGCAAACCTCGCCGGGGTTCCGGCCATCTCCGTCCCCTGCGGGACATCCGAGGGCCTCCCGGTCGGGCTCCAGGTCATGGGGCAGTGGTTCCGGG
Organism: Methanomicrobiales archaeon; assembly: GCA_013415565.1. Lineage (GTDB taxonomy): Archaea > Halobacteriota > Methanomicrobia > Methanomicrobiales > Methanospirillaceae > UBA9949. The sequence continues at coordinate 11,316 of JAAEET010000033.1, read as the reverse complement.
ACGAGAAGGTGATCGATGTGGCCGCCGCCTACGAGCAGGGGGTGTCGGCATGAGCGATACAACGGCCACGCAACCGGCAAACATCGGAATAGCCACCGAGGATGAGGTCATTATCGGCCTCGAGATTCATTGCCAGCTTGATACGACAACCAAGCTCTTCTGCGGCTGCTCGACCGATTACCGCGATGACCCGCCCAACACCCACGTCTGCCCTGTCTGCCTCGGCCTGCCCGGATCGCTCCCCCGGGTGAACCGGAAGGCGGTGGAGTACGCCCTGCGGGTCGGAAAAGCCCTCAACTGTGAGATCGCCACCGAGGCCGAATTCTCCCGCAAGAACTACTTCTATCCCGACCTCGACAAGGGGTTCCAGATCACCCAGTACGACAAGCCCATTGCCGTGAAGGGTTACCTTGATATCGAGGGCGACGAGGGAGAAAAGCGGGTGAGGATTACCCGGGTGCACATGGAGGAGGATCCGGGCCGGCTGGTGCATAAGGGAGGGACCGACCGGCCGAAATACACCCTGGTCGACTACAACCGGGCCGGGATCCCGCTGATCGAGATCGTCACCGAGCCTGACCTCCGGTCGCCGAAGGAGGCCCGGAAGTTCCTCAATAAGCTCCGGGCCACCCTGGAGTACCTCGGCGTCTTCGACAGCGAGAAAGAGGGATCGCTCCGGGTCGACGCTAACATCTCTATCCAGCCAAAAGGATGGTTTGAACGCGAGGGTAGAGGAAAAGCAGATAGAGGACGGGTCGAAATCAAAAATATATCCTCATATAAAGGTGTCGAAAAGGCGCTAACCTTTGAGATTACACGCCAGAAAAACCTGATTAGGAGGGGACAGAAACTGGAAACTGCCACCCGTCACTTCGTCGAAGGGAGGGGAGTCACCACCTCCTCCCGAAGCAAAGAGATGGAACAGGACTACCGGTACTTCCCGGAACCGGATCTCCGGCCGGTCCGGGTCCGCGACTGGGCGGCGGAGATTGCGCTGCCCGAGCTTCCCGATGCCCGGCGGGCCCGGTTCATGGAGCAGTACGGCTGCTCTCCGAACCATGCCCGGACCCTGACCGGCGAACTGCGGCTGGCCGAGTTCTATGAGAAGGTCGCCGACATCGATACCATGCTTGCCGCCACCTGGATTGCCGACACCCTGCTCGGGGAGCTCAACTACCGGGACCTCTCCATCGTGGTGGTTCCCCCGGAGCAGTTCCGGGAGGTCCTAATACTCCTGAAGGAGGGGAGCATCACCGACAAGAGCGGTGTCGAGGTGCTGCGGGTGCTGCTCGACCAGCTGAAGGAGACCGGTGCCTGCGAGGGTCCACGGGTATGCGTCGACCGGCTGGGGCTCGGGGTGATCGTGGCCGCACCCACGCTTTCCGGCGAAGATCCGGTGGTGAAGGCGGCGAAGGAGGCAATCGCCGAGCAGCCGCAGGCCGTCGCCGACTACCGGGCCGGGCGGAAGGAAGCCCTGAACTTCCTGGTTGGCCAGGTGATGAAGAAGACCCGCGGCTGCGCCAAACCCGCCGACGTGAACACGATACTTACCGATCTCCTGGAGGAGGGGTAGCGTCGCGATGCACCTGATCGTTGCCGAGAAGAACATCTCCGCACACCGCATCGCAGCCATCCTTGCCGGAAGAGAGAAGCTCCGGGAATCCCGCGACGCCGGGGTGCCGGTCTACCGGTTCGACGACTGCGCCGTGATCGGGCTCCGGGGCCATGTCGTCGAGATCGATTTCGAGAAAGGTTATACCGACTGGCGGAGCCGGGAGAAGACCCCCCGGAGCCTCATCGATGCCAGGACCGTCAAGGTGCCGACCGAGAAGAAGATCGTCCAGCTCCTCCAGAAACTCTCGCGGCAGGCCGACACGGTCACCATCGCCACCGATTTCGACACCGAGGGGGAGCTGATCGGCAAGGAGGCCTGGGAGCTCGTCCGCGAGGTCAATCCGGAGGTGACGGTGAACCGGGCCCGGTTCTCGGCGATTACCCCGGACGAGATCCGGAACGCGTTTGCTAAAACCACGTCGATCGATTTCGATCTTGCCGCTGCCGGCGAGGCCCGGCAGGTGATCGACCTGATGTGGGGGGCATCCCTCACCCGGTTCATCAGCCTCGCCGCCCGTCGGGGAGGGGCAAACATCCTCTCGGTCGGACGGGTGCAGAGCCCCACCCTTGCCATGATCGTCGACCGGGAGAAGGAGATCGAGTCCTTTGTCCCCCGGAAGTACTGGGAGCTCTCCCTCTCCACCGAGAAAGACGGGGAGGTGGTCGAGGCCCGGCACCAGACCGCCCGGTTCTGCGAGAAGGAAGCAGCGATCGCCGCCCGGGACCGGACCCGCGAGCCCCTGGTGGTCACCGGGGTGAAAGAGGGAACCCGGACCGAGAAGGCCCCGACCCCCTTTGACACGACCGGTTTCATCGTCGCGGCCGCCAGGCTCGGGTTCTCGGCAGCCAATGCCATGCGGGTCGCCGAGGACCTGTACATGAACGGGTACATCTCCTATCCCCGTACCGACAATACCGTGTATCCTTCCACCCTTGACCTGAACGGTATTCTCCGGGCATTGCGGCCGACCGAGTTCGAGGAGGATATCGCCTGGGTGACCGCGAACCGCCGCCCCTCGCCCACCCGCGGCAAGAAGTCCTCGACCGATCATCCGCCGATTCACCCCGCCTCGGCCGCCACCCGCCAGTCGCTCGGCGAGGAGCGGTGGAAAATCTACGAACTGGTGGTCCGGCGGTTCCTGGCAACGCTCTCTCCGGATGCCCGGTGGCGGACCATGAAGGTGAACTTCGATGCCGGCGGCGAGCCTTACACCGCTACCGGGGGGCAGCTCACCAGCCCGGGATGGCGGAAGGTCTACCCCTACAGCAGCGCGAAGGAGTACGTCCTTCCCGTGATGAACGAAGGCGAGCGGCTCCCGATCCATGATGTTGTCCTCGAGGAGAAGGAGACCCAGCCCCCGCCCCGCTACAGCCAGAGCAGACTGATCCAGCAGATGGAGGAGCTCGGGCTCGGGACCAAGAGCACCCGCCACGAAGTGATCCAGAAGCTGGTCTCCCGGAAGTACGTGGAGGGCAGCCCGCTCCGGCCGACCCTGGTGGGACGGGCAGTCACCGAATCGCTCGAGAACCATGCCGACACCATCACCCGCCCGGCCATGACCCGGACCCTCGAAGAGCACATGGAGCAGATCAAGGCCCGGAAGCGGAGCAGGACCGACGTTGTCTCCGAGTCCCGCGGCATGCTCCACTCGGTCTTCGATCAGCTGGAGGCCTACGGCGAGGAGATCGGATCCGAGATCATGGAACAGACCGCGGAGGAGCTGACGCTCGGCCCCTGCCCGGTATGCGGCCGCGATCTCCGGATCCGGCACCTCCGCAACCAGACCCAGTTCATCGGCTGCACCGGGTACCCTGACTGCAGCTTCAACATCGGCCTGCCGATGGCCATGTGGGGGAGGGCGCTGCGGACCGACCGGCACTGCCCGGTCCATGCGCTCCATTACGTCAGGCTGGTCCGGAAAGGCAGCCGGCCCTGGGAGATCGGCTGCCCCCTCTGCCACCACATCGAGTCGAACCGGGAAGCTTTCTCCCTGATGCCTTCCCTGACCCCGGCACAGCGCGACACCCTGCTCTCCGCCCACATCTACACCGTTTCGGAGATGACCAATACCGCTCCTGAACGCCTGGCTGCGATCCTCGGTGTAAGTGCCGGCACTGCCCTGACCCTCGTTCACGAGGCGGAGGAAGTCCTCGACCTGCTCCGGCGCCGGACCGACTGCCGGAAGCTGGTCCGGAGGATGCTTCCCCCAAAGAAGGGGAGGAGCCCGGCAAAGATCATCAGGCAGCTCCAGGCTGCCGGGATCAACGATGTCGCCGGGCTCGCAGGAGCCGACCCCGCCCTCCTGCGAAAACTCGGTATAACCGAAAAAGAAGCCGATTCCATCCTGCGGGAAGCAAAAATGGTGGAGAACGAGCGCTTCCTCCGGGAGGCCGGGATCCCGGCCGCGAGCATGAAGAAGTACTTTGCCGCCGGAATCTTCTCCCCGGACGACTTCCTCTCCGGCCATCCGGTCTGGCTTTCCGGGGTGGTCGGGCTCTCCCTCGACACCGTCCAGCGCCACGTGGAGATGATAGCGGAGGCAAAGGGACGCAGCCCGCCGGTCAGGTACACGAAAGCCCAGGTGAGCCGGGGAAGCGAGGAACTCCGCTCGTTGCCGGGGCTGGCCGATCCCCAGCTCGACCAGCTGCAGAAGGCGGGAATCATCAACATTACCCTTCTTCTTGCCGCGGACGCCCCGACCTTATCGGCCCGGAGCGGGATTTCGGAAGGAAAGATTAAAGCCTGGCAGGCAGTGCTACGGGAAAGGGAAAAGAAGGCCCGGGACGATATCATAGTGATCTGAGGACTGCCCGATGCATACCAAGTGGAAGAACTGGGTCCACGTGACCAAACTCGATCCCGACAAGACCCTCCCTCCCGGGGTCGTCAGTGATATCGCCGCCAGCGGGACCGATGCCCTGATGCTCTCGGGCACCCTCAACGTCACCCTCGAAAACCTGGAAATGCTCCGGAAAGAGGTCGCCGCCTCCGGCCTCCCCCTGGTCATGGAACCGGCCAGCCCCGAAGCAGTCCTGAGAGACGGCGTCGACCTGCTGTTTGTCCCGAGCGTCCTCAACTCTTCCGAGGTCCAGTGGATCATCGGGAAGCACCGGGAATGGATTCTCAACAACACCCAGGTGGACTGGGAGAAAGTGATCCCCGAGGCCTACATTGTCCTCAATCCCGATTCGGCGGTCGGGAAAGTCACACGGTCGATGTGCAACCTCTCTCCGGCTGAAGTAGCCTCCTATGCCACGGTTGCCGACCGCTACTTCCGCTTCCCCATCGTGTACATCGAGTACTCCGGCAGGTACGGGGATCCTGCCGTGGTGAAAGCGGCATCGGACGCCATCGATTCTGCGCTCCTCTACTATGGCGGTGGGATCAATTCCGCCGAACGGGCGGCCGAGATGGCGAAGTATGCCGATACCATCGTAGTCGGCAATGCCGTCTATGACCGGTGCATCGACGTCCTGAAAGAGACGGTAAAAGCGGTCCAGTAGGCACGGATGCCCGAGATCGAGATCGTCCTGGTTGCTCCCCTCTACGAAGGAAATGTGGGGTTTGCCGCCCGGGTGATGAAGAATTTCGGGTTTTCCCGGCTGGTGCTGACCGATCCCTGCACCCTCGGAATGGAAGCGCAGACGCGGGCGGCGCACGCCCGGGACGTGCTCGATTCCGCCGAGATGCTCTCCCTCGATGATATATTTTTGCGAAGCGATCTCGTCATCGCCACTACCGGCGAGGTGAGCAAGTCGATCTGCACCCCGATGCGGATGCCTTTTTTCCAGCCCTCCGAGATTCGGGAACTGATAGCCGATATCGACGGCCGGATCGCCATCCTCTTCGGTCGGGAGAACTGGGGGCTGAACAACGAGGAGATTCTCCGAAGCGACGTCATCTGCACCATTCCAACCTCGAAAGAGTATCCCATTCTCAACCTGTCCCATGCCGTCGGAATCGTCTGCTACGAGCTCTCCCACCTCCAGCGCGGGGAGTACCTGCTCGCCTCCCGCGAAGAGATGGATCACCTCTATGCCCATATCGACGCATACCTCGACAAGATCGATCATCCCCCGTTCAAGCGCCGGCCGACCATGCTGCTGATCCGGCGGGTGCTCGGCAGGGCGAAGCTCACCGCCCGGGAGGCGAGCACGCTCCACGGCCTGATGCGCCGGTCCGAGTGGCACCTCAATCCCGAAGAGTTTGCCCGGAAGAAAGGCGATGGCGGTGATGATGATGAAGGCTGCTCCGGGATACCGGAATGAGACCGGGCACTCCTGCTCCGGATTCCCGTCCCGCCATACGCTGCCGGAAGGACCGTTCACGATAAAACAGATACCGCTCCGTGATCCCCGATGACCCGGGGCTGAACGCGGTCTGAATTCCCGGCCACCCCACTCATTATATACAACACCCTCACACCCTCATCGTATGAAACCCTTCGTTCCGCTCCTCCTCACCGGAGCCTTCATCCTGCTCCTCGCATCCAGCGGGTGCACGACCCCTGTCCCCGTGACACCTCCGGCCACCCAGCCGCCGGCCACCACCGCGATCCCGACAGTCACCCCGCTTGCCACCTCCGCCCCGCCCCAGGCAACCCTGAGCGGGATTACCTGGTATTTGATCTCGATGCGTTCCGGCGGTGCTGCCGGAAATGTCCTCCCCGGCACCGAGATCACGGCCTTCTTCGACGGGACCGGGACGGTCACCGGCTCGGCCGGCTGCAACCAGTACACCGCCTCCTATTCGGGCACCCTCAACAATCTCGCTATCGGTACACCGGCGACCACGAAGATGAACTGCCCCTCCCCGCCGGGCACCATGAGCCAGGAGAGCCTCTACCTCACCACGTTCCAGGGGGCCTCCCGTTTTACGATCGAGGGTGATATCCTGACCATCATGGACAGCAACGGGAAGGCCATCCTTGCCTATTCCCGTATTCCTCCCGGGGTGCTCACCCCGGCACCCCTGATCGGCACCACCTGGTACCTGAACTCGTTTGTCGACGCCAAAGGCACGATCTGGACCCCGGGACCCATGTTCCCCATCTCCCTGCAGCTCGCCGGTGATGGAAAGCTTTCCGGGAATGCCGGATGCAACAACTACTTCGGCTCCTACACCCTTTCCGGGAACTCGATTTCCATCGGCACCCTCGGGTCTACCGTCATGTCCTGCAACGAGACCGGGATCATGGACCTCGAGGCAACCTACCTGACCGTACTTCCCCGGATGATCCTGTACCAGGTCTCAGGAAATGAACTCACCCTCTCGGACGGGACCGGGAAGATGACCATGATCTACGACACGACGCCGTGAAAAGCGGGTTCTCAATTCATATCATTTTTATCCATCTGCGGGAAGGCCAGCATCGCTCTCCTCTTTTCCTGAAAAAGGTCCTCACCAGTGATATCAGGACACCGGCATCCTCCCGGGGAAATGAATGCCGGTTCGGTCTCATCCCGTCCGTCTACGTCGTGGTACCTGCCGGCCGAATCCCGGCATCGTTACCGCACGCCGTACATTTTCATCTCCGCATACATGCCGGCCACAATCATCCGGGTTGACAGCCCTTCATTCTTATTCCTCTCTTTCCCGTTTCATACGCTGGTATTCCCGCTCAGTCATCTGTTCCACATAGGCTTTACCGTGGAAAACACCAACATAATGCCCCGCAATCCCAATTCCCCATCCAAAGAGGATGAAAACAAACCAGGGGAACGTTCCCGGACCCCCGGTTATCCACCATATCGCGATGAGAAAGAGGTTCACCGCGATGTAAATACCAAGGTGGGTATAAAACCCAGCTTTCTCTTCGGCTGTCTTTCGGGCAATCTGTCTCAGTTCTTCATCTGCCGGCATGTATTCACCCATTGCTCACTCTGAAATCAGATTTGGTATATTTAAACCCCGCGGAGCCTTCTCCATTCCCTGGGAGCAGACACCCTCATTACCCTTCCCTCCCCATAGATCCCCAGCATGATCCTCGTTGACTGGCAGATCCTGGACCGCATCACCCGGGGGTTCATCACCGTTGATCCCTTCGATCCGTCGCTCGTGCAGCCGAATTCGCTCGACATCCGGCTGGGCAACCACTTCGTCTGGTACGAGGAAAGCGATGATGTGATCGATCCCTACCGGCAGGACACCATCGCCAGCGGGACGAAAGAATGCGTGGGCGACTCGATCGTACTCGCCCCCGGGCAGTTCATGCTGGCCGAGACCCTGGAGGTGATCGGCCTTCCTGACAACATCGTGGCGAGTATCGAGGGCAAGAGCAGCATCGCCCGGCTGGGGGTCGAGCTCCACCAGACCGGAGGGTGGATCGATGCCGGGTTCAGGGGATCGATCACACTGGAGATGTGCAACGTCAATGCCCGGCCGGTCCGGATGTACGCCGGGATGCCCATCGGCCAGCTGGTCTTCTACACCACCGAGCGGGCGGCCGAGCCCTACGACCGGAAGGCGGGGGCCAAGTACATGGACCAGCGGCAGGCAACCCTCTCCCGTTACCATGAGAATCCCCGTGCCTGACTCGTGATCCCGCGGGAGGGGCCGGGCGCCGGTATTCCGGGTGCGTCGCTGACGGCAGGCTCCCGTGCCTGAAGGGTTAATGACCAATGAAAAAGAGACAGAGTAAGGACAACGGTTGTAACCCTGGAGATGAAGCATGCGGCTCCTTCTGATACATACGGATTTTATCGAATACGAAGCGAAAAAGCGGACCAGCATGGCCGAGGAGACCGACCGGCTGCGGGACTCCCAGGAAGAAGCCCTGGCCGTCTTTTCCGCGGTCGAGGCGGTTGACGAGGACGACCTGCCCGGAGTGGTCGAGCAGGCACTCTCCGAGATCGGGCTCGTCGCCGACAAGCTCTCGGTCGAAAACATCGTGATCTACCCCTACGCCCACCTCTCGTCCGACCTCTCCCGTCCTGACGCCGCGGTCTGGGCTCTCAAGGCCATGGAAGAGGGGCTCCGGGAGATGGGTTTTTCCGTCAAACGGGCACCCTTCGGGTGGTACAAGTCGTTCAAGATCTCCTGCAAGGGCCACCCCCTCTCTGAGCTCTCGAAGACCATCGTCCCCTCCGAGGAAGGAGCAAAGAAGGAGAAGAAGGAGATCACCCACGAGTTCTTCGTGCTCACCCCGGACGGCGCACGGCACGACGCCGCCGCCTTCATGGACGATTCCCCCTTCGGCTGCCTGCTGAAGAAGGAGCTCGGCGAAGCGACTCCCGCCGGCGGGGAACCTATCCACGTCGAGCTGATGCGGTCAAAGGAGCTTGTCGACTACGAACCCGTGAGCGACGTCGGCCACCTCCGCTGGCTGCCGAAGGGCAAGCTCGTCCGGGACCTCCTCGCCGACTACGTGCTCGGGCTGGTCCTCCCCTACGGCGCGACCCCGGTCGAGACCCCGGTCATGTACGACCTCGGTGATCAGGCCATCTTCGAGCATGCCGACAAGTTCGGGGAGCGCCAGTACCGGTTCAAGAGCGGGAACCGGAACATGATGCTCCGGTTCGCCGCATGCTTCGGCATGTTCTCCATCATGCGGGACATGCACATCTCCCCAAACAGCCTCCCCATGAAGATGTACGAGCTCTCCACCTACTCCTTCCGCCACGAGCAGAAGGGCGAGGTGATCGGGTTGAAGCGCCTCCGGGCCTTCACCATGCCGGACATGCACAGTCTCTGCACCGACATGCCCGAGGCCCTCTCCTGCTTCGAGGAGCAGCTCTCCATGGGATGGAAGACCGGGGAGGACTTCGGCACGAAACTCGTCGGGGTCTTCCGCTGCACCCGGGACTTCTGGGACGAATACGCCGAATGGGTGAAGAAGATCGTTGCCGATTCCGGCGTGCCGATACTGATCGAGATCCTCTCGGACCGGGTCCACTACTGGGTTGCCAAGGTCGACCTCGCGGCCATCGACGGGCAGGGCCGGCCGATCGAGAACCCGACCGTCCAGATCGATGTCGAGTCATCGGAACGGTTCGACATCAAGTATCACCTCGACGGTGAGGAGGTCCATCCGCCCATCCTCCACTGTTCCCCCACCGGCAGCGTGGAACGGGTCATCTGCGCCATCCTCGAGAACACCGCCCGCCAGGAGATCCCCCACCTCCCGACCTGGCTCTCCCCGGTCCAGGTCCGGGTCATCCCGGTGGCCGAGCGCCACCTCCCTGCGGCCGAGGCGGTGGGCGGTCGCCTCCGCGACGCCTGCATCCGGGCCGATGTCGACGACCGCGACGAGAGTGTCGGCAAGAAGGTCCGCGATGCCGGGATGGACTGGGTGCCGTTTGTCGTGGTCATCGGCGATGCCGAGAAGGATTCCGGCACGCTCACCGTCACCGTCCGGTCGAAGTCGAAACCCAACAAGCCTCACAAGGAGACCATGACCGAGGATGTCCTGATCGACGAGATCCGGGACGAGACCGCGGGTATGCCGTTCCGGCCGCTCTATACCCCGGCAAAGCTCTCGAAGAAAGCCCGGTATATTTAACGGGCTCCGGGACCAACCGTCTTCCCGATGGAAGAACGCCCTTCCCCTCCCCCCTTTTCCTGCCCGCACTGCGGTGCAGTATCCGAAACCTTCCGGACCGTCTGCCCGTCGTGCGGGCGGCCGTATGTCAGGGATTATGTCGATGTCCGGATGCATCCCCGCGACTCAGACCTGACCGGTACGTTCGCTTACCGGCGGTTCTGGGCCCGGGTGTCCCTGGTGATTATTGTCGTGGTAATCCTCCTCACGGTGCTGATGATGATCTTTTTTTGAAGGTAACCATTCCTCCGATATCCGCAGAAGAATGACACAAAGAGTGAAATCTGCAAGAGAATGGCGTTCTTAGATTGAACGGCCAAAGGACCATCCATCACCCGATAGAGAAACAACCCGGCCCCTCCTTCAAGAAGGTGTCACGGAATGGCGAGGGTCATCGGAAGCAGCCAGGAGGGGTGTTGTTGTTTCCCTTCGATCAGTCGTCAGTGATGGTGCCCGGGGAGCCCTTTGAACCGGGCCCGGGGGCCGGGAAGGGAGCGCTGTCCTTGAGCTTGACGCCCGCCGCTCTCAAACCCTCAATACTGCGCTGAAGGCAATCCGATACAATCTCGTTGCGCATCTCGGGGAACGGGGTCCACATGGAGACCAGGTAGTGGACTCCGTCCTGGGTGGCCTTCACCATTCTTGCTACGGGAACCATCTGCTCCGGCGGGAGCTCGGACGGAACCTTCGTGTCCGCATGATTTTTTCCGACATTCAGTTTTACCATTCTCTCCATGGTCCTCTTCGCCTGGGGGAAGACATATGGGCTGTCCTTTGCCACCCTGACAAGCACCTGTTTTACCCGTTCGGAGTCTTCCTGGTACGGAAGTGTGATCTGAACCTGCACTTCCAGGTACCCGCTTTCAGAGAAGTTGAGGAGTTTGTGCATGAAGATGTAGGAGTTGGGGATGAAGTACACCTTTCCTCCGCTCTCCCTTATCTTCACCATCTGCAGCGATATGTCCAGCACCTCGGCCGGTCCGGTCTGGTACGGCTGGTCGCCCATTTCCACCCACTGCCCTATCTGAAGGCGTCCATCGATGGCTATCAGGATCCCGGCCACGAAGTTCTGAATAATGTTCTGCACGCCGAAGGTCAGGGCGAAGGCCAGTGCGCCTATTACTATGGCCACAGAAGTTTCGCTCGCCCCGAAGAGGACCAG
>JAAEET010000068.1 GCA_013415565.1 Methanomicrobiales archaeon | reverse complement strand
GATGCGCTCGAAGGGAGGAACGCGGATTGGAGGGAGGATGGGCCGGCCCGGCAAGTCCAAGCCCCGGAAGATGAATCCCCCGCCCCACTCCCTCTTTCCCCTCGGCGAGGCCGGCGGTTCCCGTCGATCATTCCAGGAAGCGGCCAACCATGCCCCTGAGCCGAACAGGGATGGCGGGATCATCCAGATCGAGGTGGGAAAACGGCGGTGTCCTGACTGCGGAGCAGAGACGTTCCGGAACCGCTGTGAATGCGGCACCCATACCGTCCCGGTCTTCGCCTGCCCCCGCTGCAGGCGTGAGATCAGCGGGCCCGAATGTCCGCACTGCAGGGTTTCGACGACCTGCTCCCAGGTGGTCAGCCTCAACGTGAAGCAGGAGTATGCCCTGGCCACCGAGCGGCTCGGGCGGCGGGAGCAGCCGGTCAGCCTGGTCAAGGGTGTCAAGGGGCTCATCTCGCGTGAGCGGGCGGTCGAGGAGATAGAGAAGGGCATCCTCCGGGCAGAGCATGAGCTCTTTGTCTTCAAGGACGGCACCGTCCGGTTTGATATGATCGATCTCCCGCTCACCCATTTCCGCCCTGCGGAGATCGGGGTCACCCCTGACCGGCTGGTCGAACTCGGGTACCCTGCCGATATCAACGGCACCCCGCTCACCCGTCCCGACCAGGTGGTCGAGCTCAAACCCCAGGACATCCTGGTCTCCGAGTCCTGCGCCGACTACCTGGTGCGCATCGCAGAATTCATGGACGAGCTGCTGGAGCGGTGCTACCAGCTCCCCCCCTTCTACCGGGTTGCATCCCGGGACGACCTGATCGGGCACCTGGTGATCGGGCTTGCTCCCCACACGAGTGCCGGGGTGCTGGCACGGATCATCGGGGTCTCGCGGGCGAATGTCGGATACGCGCACCCGTTCTTCCACGCAGCAAAACGGAGGAACTGCTTCCACGGCGATACCAGGATCGAAGTATACGACGGCCGGACCTGGATGACGATGCCTATACGGCAGTTTGTTGCGGAGAACTTCGATCTCTCCCGGCCGGGCATCGACCGGCTGGGGACGTACTACTCCGATCCGCAGCAGACCTACCTTACCCGGTCGATCGACCGGGAAGGAAAACCCCACCTGCGGAAGATCACCTCGGTCTCGATCCACCGGGCCCCGGACCATATCATCCGGTTTGAAACCCGGCAGGGGCGGGTGCTCGCCGTCACCCCTGATCATGCCATGCTGGTCTGGGACCTTTGCTACCTGCGCAAGATCCGCGCCGTGGAACTAAAGGAGGGCGACGCGGTCCCTGTCATGGCCGGAACCACGGTAATCACCGATCACATTCTCCACCGGGACATTGTTCCCTGTCCGGATGACCGGGTGTACTGCCTGACGGTGACCGATGAGCACACGGTCTGTGCCGAGGGTATCTTCACCGGGCAGTGCGATGGCGACGAAGACTGCATCATGCTCCTCCTCGACGGCCTGATCAACTTCTCCCGGGCATTCCTTCCCGAATCCCGGGGCGGGACCATGGATGCCCCCCTGGTGCTGACCACGACCATCGATCCGGCGGAGATCGACAAGGAGAGCCACAACCTCGACCTCGTCTCCGGCTATCCCCTCGAGCTCTACCAGGCAGCCCTGAATTATGCACATCCCCGGGAAGTCGGCACCCTGATCGACCGGGTGGAGAACCGGCTGGGAACTCCGGCCGCTCTCGAGGGGTTCCTTTTCACCCACGACACCACCGATATCTCGGCAGGACCGCTGGAGTCCACCTACACCCAGCTCAAGAGCATGTTCGAGAAGCTCGAGGCAGAACTCAGGCTCGCCGAAATGATCCGGGCGGTGGACCAGGACGACGTAGCCGAACGGGTGCTCACGACGCATTTCATCCGCGACCTCATGGGAAACCTCTCCGCGTTTTCAAAGCAGAAGTTCCGGTGCACGAAGTGCAATACCAGCTACCGGCGGATGGTTCTGGCCGGCAAGTGCATCCGCTGCGGCGGAAACATCATCCCAACCGTGCACGAGGGCTCGGTCAAGAAGTACCTTGAAGTCTCCCGTCTGATCTGCGAGAAGTATAGGGTCTCGGAATATACCCGGCAGAGGGTGATGGTGCTCGACCAGGCCATCGAGTCCACGTTCGGGCAGGAGAAGTCCCAGCAGATGGGCCTTGCGGATTTCATGTGAAGGCCCGAAAATCGCATTTATCTTCCGTAAAGATTGTTCACCCCGTCCGGCGATTCTCTCCCGAAATCTCTTTCATCAGGCGGATTGCACAGAAATCTCCGCACATTGAACAATCGGAAGTATCTCCTGCCAGCTCCCGGGCTCTCCGTTCGTCCATGGCACGGGTGAACTGTCCCTCCCGGTCAAATCCGGACCTGAGGAGGGACATCTCCCGATCGGCAGCGTCCATGCCGTATTTTGCGATATCCCCGATATGTGCGGCTATCCTGAATGCGATGAGGCCCTCCTTCACCTGATCCGGCCCGGGAAGTCCGAGGTGTTCCGATGGGGTGATGTAACAGAGGTAGTCGGCACCGGCAGCGCTCGCGGCGCTGGCGCCGGCGCATCCGGCGATATGGTCATAGCCGAGGGCGATATCGGTGGGGAGCGGGCCGGCGACAAAGAGAGGAAACGGAGCGGCTTTCTTGTAGGAACGGATAAGCGGGGTGATCCGGTCGAACGGGACATGCCCTCCTGCCCCCTCGATAATGACCTGGACTCCCTGCTCCCGGGCATACCGGCCCAGCGCAGAGTTTCTTCTCCGTTCTTCCTTCAATGCCCGTCCCCGGCAGTCGTGAATTCCTCCGCCCCGTGCCGAGTTTCCGAGGGAAAGGACGATATCATACCGGCGGAATATATCGAGGATCTCGTCAAACAGTTCGATGAACGGATTTTCCCGGTCATGGAGGTGCATGTACACGCAGGTTATGGATCCCCCTTTCGAGACCACGCCCGATATCCGCTCTTCACATCTCAGGAGACCGAGGATCTTCCGGTCGACACAGTGCAGTACCATGGAACTGACGCCGACGGCCGCCTGCTCGCGGATTGTGGAGAGGATATGTGCATTCGTCATGTTCTCCAGCCCCACCCGCGCTGCGGTCTCATAGATCGGCACGGTCGTGACTGGAATGGTTGTGGCGCGGAAAATGGATGTCCTGATTGCCGGGATATCCCCGCCCATAGAGAGATCAGTGAGGGTGTCTGCACCGAAGCGCTCGGCAATCCGTGCTTTCTCCACCTCTTCGCCAGGAACGATGCGGGTGCTGGAGGTACCGAGGTTCACGTTCACTTTGGTGCGAAGCCCCCTCCCGATGCCGAGAGCACGGTCTCCCCTCCGCATAATCACGATAGTCCCGTCCACGATTCCCGTTCGCATCCGGTCCTGATCGATCCCCTCCCGGATCGCCACCTCCCGAAGAGGTTCCGGCATCTCTCCATCTCTTACCGCTTCCAGAATAGTGACCATTCTCTGTCCTGATGTGCTTGGCTGGAGCCACGGTTAAAGGTGCCGGACGCCGGTGAGGCGCGGGGCCCGATCCGGAGTCTTTCCGGCATGCGGGAAAGGACAATCCTCATTCCCCCGGAGGTATTATCCTTGTCCTATGTATGATCTTGCCGCCCTCCGGGAACAGTTCCCGGTCCTCTCCGCCTGCATCTACCTCGATTCTGCCGCCACCAGCCAGACCCCCCGGTGTGCGGTGGAGGCGATGAACGCCTACTTCTTCGAGTATGCTGCGAACCACGGCCGGGGCGCCCACCGCCTGGCACGCAGGACCACCGAGGAATACGAAAAGACCCGGGAACACCTGGGAGCGTTTCTGGGGGTGCCTGCGGATCATCTTGTCTTCACCCGGAATACCACCGATGCCATCAATCTCGTGGCCCGGGGTTTCTGCTGGAATGAGGGGGACGAGGTGGTGACAACCGACCTCGAGCACCATGCCAACCTGCTCCCCTGGCTGGCATTACGGGACCGGGGGGTGAGGGTGAAGATCGTTCACCAGCGGGATGGATATATCAGGGGAGAGGATCTCCAGGACGCGGTGGGGCCGGCTACCCGGCTGGTGGCGGTCAACCACATGACCAACGTGCTCGGCACGGTCCTCCCGGTAGAAGAGTTTGCGGATATCGCGCATGATGCCGGGGCCGCCATCCTGGTGGACGCCGCCCAGTCGGTCGGGCACCTGCGCATGCCCAGGAGCGACCGGTTCGATTACCTGGCACTCCCCGGGCACAAGGGGCTGCTCGGCCCCCAGGGGACCGGGGCCGTCTTCATCTCAGATCCCGATACCCTCGCTGTCACCTGCTACGGCGGCGGGATGGTAGGGGATGTCACCGTCGACCAGTTCACCCTCCTCCCCTGCCCGGCCCGGTTCGAGCCCGGCACTCCGAACCTCCCGGGCGTGATAGGACTCGGGGCGGCGATCGGGCTCGTTGAGGAGCTCGGGGTTGAGGAGATCCATCGGCACGAGGTCCGGATAGGGCACCGGATCCATGCCGGCCTGTCGGACATTCCCGGGGTCACGGTGTACAGTCCCCC
>JAAEET010000032.1 GCA_013415565.1 Methanomicrobiales archaeon | reverse complement strand
GTAAATGTGTAAATTTTTATTATTAATCATGTTTACGTAGGTCATCACCGGCTTTTTCCAACCATAAGCATCTTAGGATTTCCCTGAACGTCCTCCCGTGGTTGTATAACGGCGATATGACAAGCTGATGCACTACGAGTCCGGGGAGGTCAGGTAGTACGCCGAACAAACCAGGATCCCCATCCTGGCTCTTTTTATTTCGGCATGGGATCAGCCGTTGCCGCTGCTCGGGTGTGTGTTCTGTGGTATGGCTAGGATGCTCCTAATTGGTCTTCTCCATACCATCCTGAACGCGATGTTCCGGTCCGAACCCCGGAAGATCGGAGGATGAATCATACCACCCCGCCGGTCCATCACCGGAACAGTGCGAGAATGGCGGTTATGTTTTTGGAAATCTTCCGTACTATCTCGGGCAATCATTTTTTTATAACCTATGAAAAATTTCTACATTGTACTGAGTGATTTGTTTTGGAAGTAGGACCCTCTCCGACCATCTTAATGGAAATTTATGTCGATCGAATATTTTGTGATGGGTGTGGAATATGTATCGATCTCTGCTCTATGGGAGTATTTACAATAGTCAACCACAAAGCTGAAGCGTTCAAGTCTCAATTGTGTGTAGCTTGTTTTAAATGCAGGGAATTTTGTCCTACGAAAGCCATTACTCCTCGCTGGATAATGCGTGTCTCATGACATAGGTTCCGGCCGGTCTTCTCTATAGCATCCTCAGTACCTTCTCCTGCGCCTAAATTCAATGAGTTTATCATTATCAATCATGCTAATTTTTTTATTTCCTCGTGACAAAGAATGTATAGAAATCGAGTATCGGCCGTCGACCAAATTAAGTATTTACAGTTGCGCCAGTTGACTGTAAATTCATCATGTAAGATTATACAGGGATTTTCTTGAGAGAGCTTCGTATCCATGGCAGGGGCGGTCAGGGTTCGGTCACCGCCGCCGAACTGATCGCGGTCGCCGCCTTCGAGGGCGGGATGTTTGCCCAGGCTTTTCCGGCGTTCGGTGTCGAGCGCAGAGGAGCCCCGGTGCAGGCATTTGTGCGGTTCGACAACCAGAAGATCAGGCTCCGGAGCCAGATCTATGAACCTGACTATATCATCGTCCAGGATAGTACCCTCATCCGGGACGTCAATGTCTTCCAGGGGCTGAAAGAGGGAGGGATTGCAATCATCAACACTGAAAAGGCCCTCACCTACCCATTCCCGAAGGGAGTGAAGGTCATCACCATCGATGCCACATCGATTGCCCTGAAGACACTGGGTGTACCGATCACCAATACCTCGCTCATGGGAGCGTTTGCTGCAGCGAGCGGGGAGATCAAGCTCGAGGCGCTCGAGGATGCAGTCAGGAGAAGATTCAGGGGCGACCTCGCCGACAAGAACATTGCCGCAGCAAAAGAGGCGTACCGGTTTGTAAAGGAGGCGTCCTGAATATGGCGCTTGGAATGGGATGCACGGCACGCCCCGGGAAATCCCGGGACACCCGGACCGGCAGCTGGCGGGTCTTCCGCCCGGAGTTCATCGCCGATAAGTGCACGAAATGCGGGATGTGCGCCATCATCTGCCCTGAGGGATGTATCGGGGAGAATGAGGAAGGACTGCCGGTCCCCGACTACGATTACTGCAAGGGCTGCGGCCTGTGCGCAGAAGAGTGCCCGTCAGAGGCCATCGAGATGAAGAAGGAGGAGAAGTAGCATGCTCGAGATCACGGAAGGTTCCCACGCGGTGGCAAAAGCGGTCGGCCAGTGCCGGCCCCAGGTCATTGCAGCCTACCCGATCACCCCCCAGACCCATATCGTCGAAACTCTTGCCGATATGGTCGCCGACTGCACCATCGATGCCGAGTACATCACGGTGGAAAGCGAATTCTCGGCTCTTTCCGCCTGTCTCGGAGCCAGTGCAGCGGGCTCCCGGGTGTATTCTGCTACCACCTCCCAGGGCCTGGCCCTGATGTTCGAGGTCTGCTTCAACTGTGCAGGGATGCGGATGCCGGTCGTGATGTCGATCGCAAACCGTGCGCTGGGTGCACCGCTCTCGATCTGGAACGACCACCAGGACTCGATATCCCTCCGGGATTCCGGGTGGATGCAGCTGTATGCCGAGGATAACCAGGAAGCAACCGACCTCCACTATCTCGCCTACCGGGTCTCCGAGGATCACCGGATCCTCCTGCCTTCGTTTGTCTGTTTCGACGGCTTCATCCTCTCCCACACCTATGAACCGGTCGATATGCTCACCCAGGAGCAGGCCGACAGCTATGTGCCGGTGTTCAAGCCATATCACCGGCTGGATGCAGCGGACCCGATCAGTTTCGGGCTCTTCGCCTCACCGGATTACTACATGGAGTTCCGGTATGCCATTGACCAGGCAATGAACCGGGCCCGGACCGTTCTCCCCGAGGCCGGCCGGGTATTCTCAGAGATGTTCGGGCGGGATTACAGCGGACTGGTCGAAGCATACCGGCTGGATGACGCCGATTGTGCCATCGTTGCCATGGGTTCTATCTGCGGCACGGTCAAGGATGCGATCGACGAGATGCGTGACGCGGGTAAGAAGGTCGGACTGCTGAAGATCCGGGCATTCCGCCCGTTCCCGGTAAAGGAAGTACAGAAAGCCCTCTCCGGGGTGAGCACCGTTGCCGTGCTCGACAAGAACATCTCTCTCGGGTCAAAGGGTGCGGTGGCACTCGAGATACGGGATGCCCTCTACGGGTCCCAGATACCGGTGCACGACTATATCATCGCCCTCGGAGGGCGTGACGTCAGGAGGAAGGATATCGCAGCGGTCGTCGCCAGTGCGGAGGCCGGGTCGGGCGATATCTACTATGGTCTCCGCGAGGAGGTGCTGAAATGAAGGAAGATGAAGCGGCCTGTGTGCTCTTTGATGCTGGTCACCGCGCGTGCGGGGGTTGTGCGGCGGCGATGGCGGCCCGGCTCATCCTGGATGCGGCGGGGAAGGATACCATCGTGGTCTCATCGACCGGGTGCATGGAGGTCTTCTCGACGCCGTATCCCGAGACTGCATGGAAGGTTCCCTGGATCCATTCGCTCTTCGAGAACAACTCGGCGGTCGCGTCGGGAGTCGTCGAATCCCTCAAGAAGCAGGGGAGGAAGGAGAAGGTCATCGCTATCGGGGGAGATGGTGCAACCTTCGATATCGGTATCCTCTGCCTTTCCGGTGCCTTTGAGCGCGGCCATGACTTCACCTACATCTGCTACGACAACGAGGCCTACATGAACACCGGTATCCAGCGTTCCGGGGCCACCCCGTACGACGCCAGCACCACCACCAGCCCTGCCGGGAAGTGCTCATTTGGTAACAGGCGCCCCAAGAAGGACCTTCCCGCCATCCTGGCCGCCCATGGTGCTCCCTACGTTGCAACAGCGTCCATCGCCTACCCGCCGGACCTGAAGAAGAAGGTGGAGAAGGCGGTCAACACCCCCGGCCCCTGTTACATCCAGGTCCATGCCCCCTGCTGCACGGGATGGGGCTTTGAGGGCGAGAAGACCATCGCTATCGGGAAGCTGGCCATCGAGACCGGTCTCTGGGTGAACTACGAGATGGAGGAGGGTAAGATCACGAAGGTGAAGAAGGTGGTCCGAAAACCGGTCGAGGAGTACCTGAAAGAGCAGAAACGGTTCCGCCACCTCTTCAAACCGAAGCGGAATGATGCCGAGATCGCGAAGATCCAGGCCATCGCCGACCGGAATGCGGAGAAATTCGGGATCGAAATCAAACTGAAAAAATAATTTTCATTTTTGAATATCACACCCGTTCTGCACGGATTGCTGTTCATTTTTCCCAACAGAAATCTCTCTCCGCGATGCCCCTCAATCGGACATCTGAACGTACTGTATCACCATGAGAGAAAGGATACAGCAGTGGAAGGGAACCGACCTTCGTATCCAGGACACCATGGAGGCGGGGCGGAGCCCGGGGAACGGCAATGACGGGAAAGAGCGCCGGAACCGTTCACCACGGTCGTGCCTGAAAAACCAGGCACACCCCCTCCATCACCCGCTCCTCCTCTTGCGGGTCAGGAAGAACGGGAGGAGCAGCACGATGGCGATGATGATCCAGAACTGCCCGAACCATGTCAGCCACAACTCGCGTTCGGGGGGATAGAACCGGAGTTCTGCAGAGCGGGTCGAATTCCAGGTCACCAGGAGGGATCCATCCTTCTCTTCCGACACCTCGGCACCTGCAGGGCTGATCACACCGAGGAGCCGGTTCCGGACATCCAGGCCGGGGGGCACCCTCACCATGACCCGGTAGGGTTCCGGAAAAGCGACCACGAGGTGGTTCTGGGTGATCGGTCCGGTATATCGAACCGTGTAGTTGCCGGACGGGAAGGTGATGACCGATCGGTCGTTCCACGTGAAGGTGCAGGGGGAGCAGTTACCGGAGAGGGAGACGCCGGTTACCTGGACCGGGATCCGCTCCCCGAGCAGGCCGACTTCGGCGAACTCGAAACGGTCTGCATTCTCGACCTGCACCGTTCCCTGGTACGCGGTTCCATTGGGAAAGATCCGGTACTCGGCCGTAAGTGCCAGTGCCGGAGCGATGATCAGGAGGACTGCAAGACCGAGAGCAGCGACTGCAGATCGGCGTCGATCTCGATTGGCGTCTCGCATTGTCGTATCACCGTCTCCGGATCCTTCAGGAGGTGTCCGGTCACCACGCACACAATCCGTTCTGTTCGGTCGATCGCTCCGGCCTCGGCAAGTTTGCGGACACCGGCAACCGAGGCGGCAGATGCCGGTTCCACCCCGATACCCTCCTTGCGTGCCAGGTCCCGCTGCATGGCCAGGATCTCCTCATCGGTCACCATCTCCGCCGTCCCGCCGGTCTTCCTGATAGCCGCAAGGGCCTTCTCGGCATTGACCGGGGCGCCGATCCGGATCGCGGTGGCAACGGTCTCAGGGCTCCTTTCAGGGACCACCTCCGGGAGGCCCTCGCGGACGGCCCGGACCACCGGGCTCGATCCCGCGGCCTGGATCCCGGTCATCATGGGGAGGCGATCGATGAAGCCGAGGGCGAGCAGTTCGGCAAGCCCCTTGTGCACTGCCGAGATGTTGCCCGCATTGCCGACCGGGAGCACGATCCTGTCCGGGACCCCGCCGAGCTGGTCGATGGCCTCAAACCCGATGGTCTTCTGGCCTTCAAGCCTGAAGGGGTTGATCGAGTTCAGCAGGTAGAGCCCATGGGACAGGCAGAGATCCTGCGTCATCTCCAGCGCCCGGTCAAAGTTACCCCGGATGGAGATGACTTTTGCTCCGTGCATGAGGGCCTGGGCAACCTTCCCGAGCGCCACCTTGCCTGCCGGAAGGAGCACAACGGCGGGAATCCCGGCCTTCGCTGCATAGGCTGCGAGGCTGGCCGAGGTGTTCCCGGTGCTGGCACAGGCAACCGTGGTCTTGCCGAGCTGGAGAGCCATGCTCACCCCGACGGTCATGCCACGGTCCTTGAAGGATCCGGTCGGGTTCATCCCCTCGTGCTTTGCATAGAGGTGGGGGAGTCCGATCTCTTTTCCGATCCGTTCGAGGCGATAGAGCGGCGTTCCTCCCTCCTGGAGGGTGACGGGGGGGATGGTCACCGGGAGGAGTTCACGGTACCGCCAGACCGAGAGCGGCCGGCGCTCCCAGACCTCACGCTGCACGCTGATGGAATCCAGATCGTATTCGACTGCGAGGAGATGACCGCAGCTCCGGCAGGTGTAGATAATCTCGTCAGGCTCATACGATTCGCCACAGTTCACGCAGGTGAGGCGATACATGCCTGTAGCATGGGTGCTCATTCCTCATATACACGAGGGATGCGCCCGATCGCACACAGCGGGAACGGAGACCTGTTCAGCCGCTTCCGGAGCCCTGGAGATGAAAATACAAGGACGGCTTCCGGTCCCGGGCGACC
The DNA here is from genome assembly GCA_013415565.1 of Methanomicrobiales archaeon. Lineage (GTDB taxonomy): Archaea > Halobacteriota > Methanomicrobia > Methanomicrobiales > Methanospirillaceae > UBA9949. Next base: position 15,223 of record JAAEET010000032.1, on the reverse strand, counting down.
GGAAAGGCCTCCCTGGTACGCTCGACGTTCCCGCGATCCAGGGAAACCGGGAATGCGGTCTCCCTCGTACCTGCATCTGCGATGATGACCCCCTGGGGATCGGATGCAAGCGAGTGGCCGTTGTAGGAACCGACCGGGGTAGTTCCGGTGGTATTGACTCCGACCACGTACATCTGGTGCTCGACCGCCCGTGCCCTGATAAAGAGTTCCCAGTGCTCGATCCGGGACGCAGGCCAGGCTGCAGGGATGATCATGGCATGAACTCCCTTCCGGGCATAGGCAGAAAAGAGGCCGGAGAACCTGAGATCGTAGCAGATGGCGATGCCAAACGAGATCCCATCGAGGGTGAAAACAGCGGTGGAATCGCCGGGAACGTAGGTTTCATCTTCACCGGCGGGGGAAAAGAGGTGGCACTTGGCATACGAGGCGAGCTCGTCACCGTTCCTGTCAACGACGATACAGACGTTCCGGGGTCCCGGAGCGGATGATTCCCGGAACGATCCGAGGATAGCGATGCCGTAGTCACGTGCGAGATCCCGGATGGTGGAGACGATGGGACCGGATCGGTCCTGGACATGCTGCCGCGATGCCGGATCCCACCCCGTTGCGAACTGCTCGGGGAAGCAGACGAGCGAGCTCCCCTGGCCGGCAGCTTCCCTGATGCACCGTTCGGCCTTTTGGAGGGTGGCTGCAGGATTCTCCCAGACGCTCCCCATCTGGATCCCGAAGAGTTTCATCAGGGAACATTGGAGCGGGGGCAATGTGAGCTTTTCGGCACCAGGTCATCCGGACAGAGCCGGGAAGGCCGAGATGAGGCCGTTGATGACGAACTGGACCGCAATCGCTATCAGGAGCATCCCCATCAGACGGTTGATGGCCCGGAATTCCTTCTGGCCGATCCGGGACACGATCCATTCCGAGCGAATCATCATCAGGTAGGTGAGGAGGATGGCGACCAGGATCGATCCGATGATCACCGCCATGTCGGCCCATGAACCGGTCGCGTCACTCATGAGCACGATGGTGGTGGTGATCGCCCCCGGTCCGGCGATCATGGGGATGGCCAGCGGGGTAACCGAGATGTCCTCCGCCTCCATGCTCTCGTACTTCTCGGTCGCCGTCAGCTTGGTGCGGGAGGTGCGGGCATACACCATCTCCATCCCGATTACGAAGAGAAGGATTCCCCCGCCGATGCGGAAAGCGTCGATGGTGATCCCGAAGAGCTGGAGGATGAGGCCGCCGACCAGCGCAAAGACGAAGAGGACGAGGAAAGCATACCGGCAGGACTCTTGTGCCACCACCAGCCGGGCCCCGGGGGTCATCCCCGAGGTCAGGGTCACGTAGGTGAGCGTCGCCCCCAGGGGATTGACGATAATGATGATCGAGGATAGGGAAAGCAGGGCAAACGTGACCACATCTCCTGCCATACAGGGTGATGTGAGCGGGAGAAAAAAAGAATCTTTCCGCGGTGCCGGCTGGACTACTCGTACAGGAACGACTCGTCGGCCCGCTTGTACGAGCAGAGGTCATCGGCCGAAAAGTGGATGCCGATCTCCCGCCGGGCGCTTTCCGGGGAATCGGAAGCATGCACCACGTTTCTGCCGATGTCCATGGCGAGATCCCCCCGGATCGTGCCCGGGGATGCCTCGGCAGGGTTGGTGGCCCCGACCAGGGTCCTGACCACCGGCACAACGTTCTTCCCCTCCCAGACCATCAGGAAACAGGGCCCGCTGGTGATGTAGTGCCGGAGCGATGGAAAGAAGGGCTTCTCAAGGTGTTCGCGGTACTGCTCCATCACCCGTTTATCCGGGAGCTTCTCGAGGCGTGCAGCGACCAGCTGGAGGCCTTTTCCCTCAAGACGTGCAATAACGTCTCCGATCAGGCCACGGGCAACACCGTCAGGCTTGATCATCACGAAGGTCTGGTCCATGACGACTCACTCTTTACCCATCGCCTTGCGCCCGGCCTTGGTCCAGGGGACCCGCCGGGGTGCACGGCCGAGACGGAAGTTGTTCTCGCACTTGGAGCTGCAGAAATAGAAGATGGATCCGTCTTTCCGTACGAAGAGCTTCCCGGTACCGGGTTCGATTGCATCCCCGCAGAAACTGCAGTTCTTCTGCTCAACCATCTCTCTCACCGCCTCGAGAGCTTCTTTGCCTCACGCTCGGTCTCAAGGAGCATCAGGACATCGCCTTCACGGATGGGACCAACCGTGTTCCGGGTGATGATCCGCCCCTTGTTGGGACCATCGAGGATCCGGCACTTCACCTGCATCGCTTCCCCGTGCATCCCGGTGGAGCCGATAACCTCGATCACTTCGGCAGGTGTACCTTCGTCGGCCATGATCCTCTCACGCTCTCAGGTCACTGATTTGCTTGGCGATCTCGTCGATGAGATCCTTTGCCTTGCCGGGCTTGACGATTGCAGCAGCAGTGGATCCGACTTCAAGCCCGCTCGCGGCCCCGATATCATTCTGCTTGTTGATAAAGAGGTAGGGAATCTTCTTCTCTTCGCAGAGGGGGGCGAGATGCATCACGATCTCTTCCGGTTCTACATCTCCGCCGATGAGAACCATTGCAGCGAGGCTTCTCTCGATCGCTTTCGTCGCCTCGTTTGCGCCCTTCTTGATCTTGCCGGTATCCCTGGCAATCTCCAGAGCCTCGAGCGCTTTGTTCTGAATCTCTTCAGAAACCTCGAATTTGATGTACGTCTTAGCCATAACTCACCTCATTCAGGAGTAGCGTAGTCTCCCTCATCACTCATCAGTCAGAAACGACGATGTAGCCATATCAGTTCGACAGGAATGGCAATAAAGGTTTGTGACCCGGTCCGGAACCACGGTTTTTCAGTCGGAGATCCGGTAGATCTGCACCCCGGATCGGTTGTAGATGAGGGGAAGGCCCGCCTCTTCCACCCGCACGGAATAGCGTTCCCGTTCAGCGTCGCCGGCATAGAGGTGGGTCGCGTTGTATTTTTCCATCAGGGCCCGGGTCTGTTCCGGATCCTCGTAGATGAGTCTGACATCGTTGGTCCGTTCCCCGTACCATCCGTCAGCGCGCCACATGAACTCATGGAACGGCATCCCGATAACGGCCGGAATCCCGGTAAACGACGAAATCCGCGAATAATAGGTGTAATCGCCGCCCTCAGCTTCCACGATCGCGGAAACACCGTCGAGCGATCGGAGCCAGGTGACCGCTTCCGCATCACCCGGATGGGCGGAGGAGAGGTATGCCAGCCCGTCGAGGGTACGATCGCTGTACTGGTAATCGAAGGAGACCGCGAGTGGTGCCGCGAGGAGGAGAGCGATCGCACCGGCCAGGAGGGCGAAACGGAAATTCCGGGGGAGTTCCCGGCGGATGACCAGAGGAGCGATCAGGGTTGCGGCCATGGAGAACCCCGCGGTCCCCATCAGGATCCATGCCGGGAGATAGAACTTGAAGACGGTGTTCATCCGGTAGTAGGTCTCCCCCATGTTGTCTTTCAAAAACAGGAACTCGCAGAGGATGATCACCAGGAGCCCGAACATGGCCAGCAGATCCGCGGGATCGCGCTTTCTTTTTGCCAGGAAGTATGCCAGGGGAAGCGCCGCAATCCCGGCAGACGCATACCCTGCCAGCGCGAACGGCACCGGCGTGAGGAGCAGGAACGGGCGTTTCACGATCTCCCGGTGCAGAGCTATGAGAAACAGGACGATGAAGATCCCGTGGACGAGGAGGAACGCGGAGACCGGCGTGGGAGTAGTGACGAGGCCGATCCCCTGTATCCCCCGGGTATTCATCTGCAGGTAGAAGGGGAGGTAGATCAGGACCGATAGGGGCGGGACACAGAAGAGGAAACTCCAGTCCTTGAGGAGCAGATCGCCGGCCTTGTTCGTGACCGATACCCGGGGCTTCTCCCGGGCCCCCACCTCCGGATCCGGTGAAGGAGCGGCAGAAGATCTGCCGTTATACCAGATCAAGAAGCCGAATACCACAGTCACCGGGGCATAGAGAATAACGTCCCAGGTGTTGATGAGCGGCATGGATCCGAGGGAAAGGGCGGCAAGCCCGATAAGGACCAGGCGTTCGCCCCGCCCTGCATCCTTCCACCGTATCAGGGCATAGACGAGGATAAAGAGGAGAAATACCTGGTTGAAGATGGATATCACATGGGCATGGAGATCCCCCCACACGAAGGAGAAGATCGGGTATTCGTTGATGGCATTGGGAATAGTCCTGGTGCTGTCCCAGAGGACCGCCCCCGGCGCCTTGCCCTGGAGCAGGTTCCAGACGAAGGAGGGGTTCACCACGAGAAGGGTAAGGAGGGGGAGCCACCGCAGCCGCCGGGTGAGCAGGTGGGCGAGTGCGTACATCGAGACGGCTGCATTGGCAAGCACGGTGGGGAGAGCGAGGTTGAACACCACCGGTGAAGGGATGGTGGTGATTCCCCCGAGTGCGCCGAACATCCAGTACCCGAGATAGTAGTAGACGTTCAGGAATCCTCCGGCAAACCATGGATCGAGCGGGGGGACAACCGGAATCCGCATGATCGAGGCGAGAAATGCATGGTCCATGAATTTTTCGGCATAGGATATGCTCGGGTTGACGAACCGGAGCTCGAGCATGAAGATGAAGAAGATGAAAAAGACCAGGAACCACCGCCACTGGCCGCGAAAAGAGCTGCGGTCGTACTGCCGCCGGTACAGGAAGAATACGGCCAGGATGATGAAGGGTATCAGGGCGGCCTGGAGGGGGAGGTGGAGAAGACCGCAGTACCAGGATACGATGGTGAAGGCAAGCAGGGAGACGGGGAACGAAGCGGGATACGCGAATTCCCGGAGGGCCGGGCGGAGTGCGGGCCAGACCGAGAGCTGGAGAAAGAAGAGGAGGGCCAGCCATCCGAGCACGGCGATGACCTGGAGTTCAGCCTCCACCTCCGTCACCTCCGTACATCTCCTTTCTGAAAGCGGAACGGATGGTATCGATCACCCAGTCGCCGAAGAAGTAGATGGAGACGATACCTCCGCCGAGGGTGACCAGGTTTTTGAGGAGGTGGTCGATCACGGCGATCAGGGTGGCAACGGCAGGGTCTACACCGGCCACGGTGAACGTGAGGGCCACGGCGAGTTCGTAGGTGCCCACTCCGCCCGGGGTGAGGGGCACGGCCTTGACCAGGTTCCCGATCACGATGGCGAGAACGATTACGGCGAAGGGAATGGTCTGCTGGAACATCAGGGCCACGAAGAGGCAGACCATGACATCGAGCATCCAGATCACGATGGACTGCAGGGATATCGACGCAACCGAAGGAAGGGAGAGGGAGACCGCCCGGATCTGGTCGAGAATCGAGAGAAGGATTTGGATATACCGGTTCCCGGACACGAGTCTTCCGGAAAAGATCAGGACGACAAAGAAGACTGCCCCGAGAGCCAGAGGAAGGAGGATGATGGTGATGAACCAGTCCGGCACGTTGAAGACGAAAAGCAGCGAGACGGCACCGAGCAGGGCGACCATCACGATATCAAAGACGCGCTCCACGACCAGGGAGGAGATGCCCTGCGAGATGGTGGAACCCACTTCGTGTTTGAGGATGAACACCCGCACGAGATCGCCAAGCCGGGCGGGGATGATGAGGTTTGCAGTCTGGCTCACGAAGATGCAGCCGGTGGAGAAGAGAAGTCCGCATGAGACTCCCACTCCCGAGAGGATGACCTTGTACCGGAGCCCGCGCAGCAGCCATGCAGCGATGCAGACCACGGTTGCGAGGAGGAGATACCCCCACACCGCATGCTCGAGCGCGGTCATCAGGTCGTCCCTGACCCGGAGCAGCATGAAGGCGATGATCCCGACCGCAATGAGGGTCGAGATGATGATCGCGCTAATCTTTCGATACATGCAGCTGCCACCAGAGCCGGAGGATCGCTCGTCCCATATCCCAGATGTCGCGCCTCTTCACGGTCGTCTTCTCACCCTGGTTCCAGATCACCGGGAACTCGAGGATCCGGTAACCGGCATATCCTGCCCGGACCAGCACTTCGGTATCCCAGAACCAGTGGGTATCTTTCACCGAGGGAATGAGGGCCAGGAGACGTTCCCGGTTGAATCCCTTGAACCCGCACTGGTGGTCGTGAAGCGTGCTCGAAAGGATGATCCTCACGAGGAGATTGTATCCGCGACTGGCGATCTCCCGGCCGCCGCTCCGGATGATCCGGCTCTCGGGGAGGAGACGGGACCCGGTCGAGATATCGTACCCGTCCCGGATGGCTGAAATCAGCGTCCTGAGGTGCCCGAGATCGGTGGCGAGATCGACATCATAGTAGCATACCACCGGTCCGCGGGCTTCGCGGAACGCCCGGTTGAGCGCCGTTCCCCGGCCGAGCCTCTCATCGGAGTGGAGCAGCCGGACCCGGGGATCATTCGTGGAATAGGCACGGACAAACTCAGCACTGCCGTCCGTGCTCCCGTCTTCGGCGACAATAATCTCGAAGTCTTCATCCATCTCTTCGAGTACGGCAATCGACCGGGGGATGGCTGTACCGAGCGCCTCGCGGTCGTTGTAGACCGGTATAACCACGCTCACCCCGGTTCCGGTCATGGTTCACCTCCGGCCCGCTCAAGCTCGGCTGCAGCCGCATACCCGGCAGCAATCGACCCCTCCATGCTTCGTTCCGGGTAGTTGGAGGGAGAAAACATCCCGGCCCAGTAGAACCCTTTTGCCTGGTAGGCGGGGATGAGCTTCCGGTAACCCGTGGTGAAGACCGGTCCTGCGAGTGGTTCCACGGCCATCCGTTCCCACCGGATGGATGAATCCCGGATTCCGAACGTCCTGCAGAAGTGGTCCCGCATAACAGCATCCGCACGGGCGGGCAGATCCCCGGTGAAATAGGAGGCAAGATAGACGATATGCCCGTCATAGCGTTCGACGGGCACGAAATTGGTATGGGTTATGACCGCTCCGTACGGTCCGGGATCCTTCATGTTCAGCCAGTAGATGCCATTGGTGACCTGGTCATCGAGCCCGAGCGCGAGGCAGGCTGCTCCCTGGTAGGGGAGCGGGGGAAGGTCCGGTCCGCCTATATGACGGAGCGCCTGGGGAGGGATGGTCGAGATAATAGCGTCATACCGCCGGCCGTTCACCCGCCATTCACCACTCTCGCGTGAGATCCCGGTGACCGGATCATGGAGACGCACCGTGCAGTCCCGCCCTGCGGCCTCGGCGAGCGCATCGACGAGTACCTGGAACCCTCCCTTTAGATACCCGAGCCGTTCTCCCGATAAGCCCCGGTTGGAACGGATGGCGATCCGGCCTATCAGCCAGGCTGCCGAGACCTGGTTCCGGAGATCACCGAACTTGCTCCGCATCAGGGGCTCAAAGAATGATTCATAGGTCCTCGTCCCCAGTTCACGAATGATGAACTCTTCAGCGGTGATGGTGTCGAGGGTATCCGTATCCCATCCGGATGACCTGAGCGTGAGCAGGGCAAGCTTTGCCTTGTCCGTGAGGGAGAGGAGCGGGTAGCGGAGGATCTCTGCCGGAGTGTTGAGCGGATAGATCGTTTTGCCGGCGAAGTATCCCGTTGTTCCTTTGAGCCACTCGAGCCGGTCTTCCAGCCCGAGCTCGGAGAGAAGGGAGAAGAGCTGCCGGTCTTCCGCGAAGCAGTGGTGGTAGAACTGTTCAATCCAGAAGTCGTCGACCCGGTGGGAAGAGAGGCAGCCGCCAAGGTGGCCCCTTTTCTCGTAGATATCAACCTCGTGCCGGGATCCGAGCCGGAGAGCCGCTGCAAGGCCGGCAAGTCCGCCACCAACGATGCATACCTTCATGGAGGGAATTCTCGGTACTCATTTGAAAAGAGGGATAAAAAAGGCTCCGGAAACCTGTACGGCGATTATAAGGCCTTTGTGGTCATGAACGTCATAAGAAAGTTTTTGAACTTCCGGAAGCAACTTAGTACCTGAATAATTTATATAATCGCAGGAAAATGCAGCTGGTTGGTGTTTTGGCTCCATGAGGATATTTTTCATCGGGTTTGGTCAGGCGGGAGGTAAAATTGTCGATATGTTCATTGAACAGGACAAAAAGCTCGCCAGGGGCAGCTTCCGGGGTATTGCGGTCAATACTGCCAGAACAGACCTGATGGGACTCAAGCATATCGAACTCAAGGACCGGATCCTGATCGGCCAGACCATGGTGAAAGGGCACGGCGTAGGTACGGACAATGCCGCCGGGGCGAAAGTAACCATGGACGAGGCCGATACCATCATCAGTGCGATCGACCGCCGTGGCACCCATGACGTCGACGCGTTCATGATCGTCGCGGGCCTGGGGGGAGGAACGGGATCGGGGGGCACTCCCGTACTGGTCCGTCAGCTCAAAAAGATCTACCATGAACCGGTCTATGTCCTGGGGATCCTCCCTGCACCCGAAGAGGGGAGGCTCTATTCCCTGAACGCTGCCCGCAGTCTTGCCACCCTTATCAAGGAGGCCGACAACACCTTCATTTTCGACAACAGTGCCTGGAAGAACGAGGGAGAGAGCATAAAGAGTGCGTTCTCACGTCTGAACGATGAGATCGTCCGGCGTTTCGGAGTTCTCTTCCGGGCAGGAGAGATCGGAAAGGCAGGTGTCGGTGAAATGGTGGTCGATTCGAGCGAGATCATCAATACCCTCAGGGGGGGCGGTATCAGCACGGTGGGATATGCCATTGCAGCGGTTGCCGGCAGCCGGTCACGCAAATCGGTTTCCGGGATGATCGACAGCATCAAGGGATCGATCCGGAAGCGGGAAGCCGCCGAGGAAGTCCTTCTCGGCGAGGACCGGACGGCGAAGATCATCTCCCTGACCCGGAGGGCAATGCTTGGCAGGCTTACCCTCCCCTGCGATTTTTCGACCGCTGAACGGGCACTCGTTCTCGTGGCCGGTCCGCCGGATGAACTGGACCGGAAGGGAATCGAGAAAGCCAAGAGCTGGGTCGAGGAGAACATTGCCGGTGTGGAAGTACGGGGCGGAGACTACCCGGTTTCCAGCAGCTATGTAGCCACCGTCGTCCTGCTCTCCACCATCGGGAGCGCACCCAGGATCCGGGAGCTGCTCTCGATTGCACGGGAGACCAAGGAAGAGGTGGAACGGGCAAAGGACCGGCAGCCGCTTTCCATTGATGAGGACATCGAACCTTTATTCGAGTGAGCAGAAATGAGCAGGTCATTACAGTTCGCGGGAATCCTTTGTGGAATCATCTGTCTGGTGTGTATCACATCAGCAATCTCCGTCGGAAACATCGGTATCAATCCGAGCGGGGACCTCGTATCGGGCGTTACCCGGGCGTCAGCATCGTTTGTAGTCAATTTCCCGTCATCGGGAGGTTACACGTTTGACAACGACCATACCCTCCAGATGGATACCGAGCTTGATGATGCCGTCTGGACATACTCGATCTACCTCGACGGGATAGAGAACCCGTCCAAGAGCGAGGCAGGACCGAACATCAGACTTTCGGGATGGGAGCTCTCCTACCCGTCAAACCGGGAAATCTCCCTCAAAGTGAGGGTGGAGGGAACGGCCCCGGAAGTGGATGTATCAAAAGAGCAGATCCTGGTAAGAGTTCGTGAGCTCGACAACCGGAATGCCGTTATTTCCGGGACCGAGGTCGTCAAGACCAAGATGGTCCTGAATCCCGAAACTATCGGCGAATCGCTTGCAGCCGAATCGGCGACACTCGCGTCTCTCCGGTCACGGATCGACCAGCTAGCAGCCGGAGGCATCGATACCTCTTCCCCGGAGACGAAGTACGGACAGGCCGACGCACTTCTCCGGAGTGCGGAATCGGCCAGTGACTTTGCCCGGGCCCAGTCTGACCTCTCCAAGGCAAGTTCCCTCATCGACCAGCTCGAATCAGAGGTGGTGATCCTCGAGGCACAGAAGGCGATTGCCGATGCCGAGTCATCAATTGGAGAGACCGAGAACCTGATCACCTATTTCAAGGTGAACAAGAGCATGGGTTCTGATGCCCGGCTCATGCCCATCCTCTCCAAGTGGGAGATCGCCGCCGAGAGACTGACCGCGGCCCGCGATCTCTACAGCGACGGCGAGTACGAGGATGCGGCACGGAAAGCCAACGAGGCGGCAGCCAAGGGAGACGAAGTTCTCACCGATGCCCAGGCCTTAAAGGAAAAAGTCGATGCAAACCCGCTCGCTGCTCTTGGCGGGATCGGCAGTGCCTTTACCGGGAGCATCGTCACCATCCTCATCATCGTGGTAGTCGTCGTCCTGGTGATTGTCGGCATCATCTTCTTCAGGCGGCGGCGGCGCTGGGATGAGCTCGGGTGATCCTTTTTTTAAAGAACACACCGTCTAGTGTTCAATTTAAAAAATCATCAAATTCTCTTTGATAACAATCCACACTTTCTTTACACCCGTCTGATTTGGAGGCGGCAATCAGCCCCGGTATCGAGAATACCGATCACCGTGGCATCTCCGGACTCAATGATGCAGCTGCCGCCAATTTTCCATTCTCTCCCTTTTAAAAGTTCTATTCATTCCATGGCTGTGACGTAGTAGCTTTTACGCTTTCACAAGTCTTAACCGAATCAAGTGAATAGATCCTGGTCGGAACGATGAGTGCCATAATGCGTTGGGGATATGTGATTTTTGCCCTGGGATTTTCGGTGTGTCTGGTAGGGGCCTTCATTATGGTTGCCGGAGAATCAGTTTTCGGAGAAAGCCACACGGGGATTGCTACGGTGGTCGGCATAGTAGGAATCGGCTTAATTGGCACCTCTGGTGCAATTATCGCGGGGGAGCGTGCAAGGTCGCTGAAGCAAAGGAATTAACGCACCCGGACTGCCAATACGATACCGGGGCTACTTCCGGACGCCCGAATGAGAGAAGGGGGACAGAATCCCCGGATTTCATCCCGGCGAAGGGACCCCGGCCACCTCGTAAAGTCCGGGTTTGGTGAACACGTCGATATTGATGCTCCCGAGTTTGCCATCCCGCTTGAAATAATATTCGGGTATCCGGTGCTCGTTGTCGTAGATCGAGAACCAGTAGCTGAGTTTGTAGGTTGTTTTATTGAACCCGTCGAGTGCGGTATAGCTGTCCAGATCATGGGTGATTACCATGTCCGGATCGATCTGGTAGACCGAAGGCTCATCGATGATTTTTCCATAGAACCGCATCTTCTCCCACTTCTCTCCCCGGTAATACCAGGGGAGCGGCCAGTAGTTCTCGGAAGCGATAACCACGTTGTCCGAAGCATCGATCAGGGCCATGACCGTCCGCATATCCTCGGAGTTCTGTACCTGCACGATCGGCTCGTTCACATCCACGGGGACAAAGCAGACATGCCAGGTCATGACGATCAGGAAGATGCAGGATATGACCGCAATCAGGGTCTTTCTCGGCGTCATGAGGTAGACGGAGACAAAGATCATCGGGAGGAGCTGGTGGATGATCAGCCAGGGGACCTTCTCGCCGATATAGGCATAGGCGGCAATCGAGGAGAGCATCCAGAAGATGCAGAAGAGGAAGAAGAGCTCTTTCTTATCCCAGGCTGCCTGCTGAATCGGAGGTTGCGTCGGAATCTCAATGGACGGCTCTACAAGGGTTTCCTGCCCAACCTCTTTTCCTCCCCTCAACCGTGCGATGAGGGCAGGGAATGGATTGTGCCGCACCGCGAACTGGGCGGTACCAAAGATCGCCAGCAGAAAGATCGGTACCTCGTAGAGCAGGAAGAGGAGAATGTAGAAGAACCAGGGACCACAGATCCGGCACATCCCGTGCATGGCCGCCCAGTGCTCGTAGGCCCGGATCCAGCCCGTCTGGATGATCTCGGGATGTATACCAAACGATGAGTAGAACACGACCATGATCCCCACCGCGATGATAAGGCCGGCCACCGTATCCCGGAGCCAGGTGTCCGGCAGCCGGATCTTTTTCCGGAGGATCAGGAACAATGCGAAGACAGCGAGCAGGATCAGAAAGATCGGCATGTCTTCTTTCAGCGACATCCCGCAGCCGATGGCAAGACCGGCCAGGAGGGCATACCGCAGCCTGCCCCGTTCAATGTAGGCAAGGATGGCGGCAAGGATCAGTACCGTGAAGAAGAGCTGGAAGATATCATGGCGGAGGAAGCGTGAGAAGTAGACAAGGTTTGGTGAAACAGCGACAAACAGGGAAGCGACCAGGGTCTGGCGCTGGTCGAGATAGCCGAGCGTGTAGATCCAGTAGATTACCGGGATGATTGCCGCTCCGAACAGGGCCGGGAGTATCCGGGCGACAAGGTCCGAGTCGCCCAGGAGCGTGAACATCCCGGCAGTCACATAGTAGAGGAACGGACCGTGATACATCGGGTCATAGGCATACGACCCGTCGGTCATCAGTTTCCAGGCGAACCAGGCATGGACCGCTTCGTCATGATGGAAGAGCTTGAGATCGAGGACAGAGAGGCGGAGCAGCAGCGCCAGAAGAAAAATGATCAAAAAGAGGTTTCTGAAGGAGAACCAGGTCCGGATCCGGGACTGAAATCCGGTGGTCAATACACTCCCTCAGCTTTCGAGAACGATCTCGATGCCGATATCTTTGGGAACCTGGGTGCGCATCAGCTGGCGCAGCGCCCGCTCATCTGCATCGATATCGATCAGCCGCTTGTGCACCCGCATCTGCCAGCGGTCCCATGTTGCGGTTCCTTCCCCGTCCGGGCTCTTCCGGATGGGGACGACCAGACGTTTTGTAGGGAGCGGGATGGGGCCTGCGATATTAACTCCGGTCCTCTCCGCAATCTCCCTGATCCGGTCGCAGACCATCTCAACCTTTTTGAAATCGGTCCCTGTCAGGCGTATCCTGGCCTTCTGCATGGTATTCACCAGAAAAATATGGGAATCGGAGTTATCTCATCTGCTTGGCCTGGATGGCGATACACATCCCTGCGGCAATGGTGCTTCCCATATCACGGATGGCAAACCTGCCGAGCTGGGGGAGTTCCTTGACATTCTCGATGACCATCGGCTTGGTGGGTTTGACCTGCACGATGGCTGCATCACCGGTCTTGATGAAGGTCGGGTTCTCTTCCTTGGTCTGGCCGGTTCTCGGATCGAGCTTCTTCTTCAGCTCGACAAAGGTGCATGCAGTCTGGGTGGTGTGGCAGTGGAACACCGGCGTGTAACCGACGGTAATCGCGCTCGGGTGCTGGAGCACAACGATCTGTGCCGTGAACTCATCGGCAACAGTCGGCGGTGCATCGGCCGGTCCGCAGACATCCCCGCGGCGGATATCGCCTTTGCCGAGACCACGGACGTTGAATCCCACGTTGTCCCCGGGAATTGCCTGGGGGATCTCCTCGTGGTGCATCTCGATGGACTTGACCTCACCCTCCTTATTTGCAGGCATGAATGAGACCTTCATCCCCTTCTTCATGATGCCGGTCTCGACCCTGCCGACCGGGACGGTCCCGATACCGCTGATGGAATATACATCCTGGATGGGAAGCCGGAGCGGCTTGTCCACCGGTTTCTCGGGCTCCTTGAGCGTGTCGAGGGCCTCGAGAAGTGTGGGGCCGGTGTACCAGGGAGTCTCCGGGCTCTTTTTGGCGACGTTCACACCCTGGAGGGCGCTGGTGGGGATGAAGAGCGTCTCGGCGGGCTTGTATCCGACCATCTGCAGGAGAGCCGAGAGATCCTTCTTGACTTCTTCGAAGCGCTTCTGGTCGTACTTGACCGCATCCATCTTGTTAACGGCGATGATCAACTGACCGATACCGAGCGTCCGGGACAGGAACACGTGCTCCTTGGTCTGCTCCATCACGCCGTCCGGTGCTGCAACCACCAGGACCGCAGCGTCAGCCTGCGATGCACCGGTGATCATGTTCTTGACAAAGTCCCGGTGTCCCGGGCAGTCCACGACCGTAAAGTAGAACTTGGGCGTGTCGAACCTCTTGTGAGCGATATCGATGGTGATACCTCTCTCACGCTCTTCCTTGAGGTTATCCATGACCCAGGCGAACTCGAAGGTCGCCTTGCCCTTGGTCTCTGCCTCTTTACGGTATCCCTCAATGATATGAGGAGGTACGGCTCCGGTCTCGAACATGAGTCGTCCTACCATCGTCGACTTCCCATGGTCAATGTGCCCGATAACCGCCAGGTTAAGGTGGGGCTTCTCAGCTGCCATAACATTCCTCCGATAAAGACAAACTGCAGAAGTACAGCCTGTTTACGCGAGTATTATGTATTGGAAAGGGATCCTTATTAATCATTTCGATGAGCGATATTTGGTTAGTTTTCCCGAAATAACGGGAAAAACCGGTATTATCATATGATATGGTCACGATACCACCTCCCCATCCATGAAGACGCTTGCCATCACCCGGGATGAAAAGAATGTCCGCGCAACCGTTGAGTGTGCTGACGGCGAGGTTTCGATTCACCTGAATTGCGCGTTCTGCATTCACTGCAAAGGAGTCCGGATCGGTGAAAAGCCCTACCCGTCTCCCCAGGAGACCGCCATGAAAAATATTTCCGGCGGATTGTCGGGTGACGAAGCCCTGATGAACGCCGCACTCCAGTTCAATACCCTGGCAGCTTCCGCAACGGCGATAGAATGCAATGATGACCGGAATACCGGGTTCAGGTCCCGGTACCGGCGCTGATCCCGCTTTCTGCAAGAACCCCGGGTATGAAGAGATCCTCTTCCGGAATCTGCTTCCGGATCTCTTCCCTGAACGTCTCGAACCGGAGATCGTCGAGCTGATCCGCAAGCAGCCTGCCGCTCCATGCCCGCCGGTACACCCAGGAGACGACTTTTTCCACCACGTCTGCTGCAGCGCTGCTGCTTCTGACCGCCACCAGCTCCCGCCCAATCTTCGGATGCCTCCCCCGGCTTCCGCCCACGGTGATGAGGTAGTAGGGACCCGATGATTTGAGCAGGTCGTAGGGACAGGATCGGATGCAGACCCCGCAGTCGATACACTTTGCACTGTCGAGGACCGATATTCCCTTCTTGATGGCTATCGCATCCTCCTTGCAGTACTCGACACAGGTCCCGCACCCGGTGCACATCCCCGGAACCCGTATTGGCTCGATCTTTCCCATTACCCCGATCTCATTCAGCATCGGGCTCGTACAGGCATTCGGACAGCCGGAGACGGCGATCCTCAGCTTGACCGGCATCTCCTTGCCAAAGAGCCGGCGGTCAATTTCTGTTGCCAGGGCGATGGCATCGACATTACCGAAAATGCAGCGCTGATTCCCGG
>JAAEET010000031.1 GCA_013415565.1 Methanomicrobiales archaeon | reverse complement strand
CCGGCAGTCCCGGTGTTATCTGGTCGGGAGGAAGGAGAATAGTCAGCCGCAGTCCCCGGGTGTGCAGCGTCCAACCGGGCTTGAGGCGTTTAATAGCCCGTTCCAGCGCGGATTGCCCCATGTACTCCGTCTCCTTCTCTGAAACGGATCGAAGTCGGGGGCAACCAGCAGGTCGCGGATGGTATCGAGTTCTATGACGATATGGTTCCCGTCCCTGACCGAATCGGGGTCCTTTCCCGAATCCATATCACCAGTCACCCGCTCTCTCCAGCGGATTCCTTCTCCTGACCTGAATTCCGGGATTCCCTGTCCGCCTTAGCAAGACTGGTGCGGATGTAGATACTGAGAATATACCCGATGGCAAAGATTACGGCCGCGACTCCGATCCCCAGTCCGGCAATTGCGATTCCTCCTTCCGATTCGGCGACCGCACCAAGGAAGATTACTGAGAGGAGAACCACGATCACCACGAGGAGACGTATTTTCAGGCTCTCGAGCGACGAGGTGTTCAGCCAGTCAGGGAGGTCGATATCAGGATTGATGAAGAGCTGGAACAGGCCGAGCGCGATGATGATGAGCACGATTGCGATGAGGAAGAGATCGATGAGCTCTGTCATGTTCACGGCGAGATATTTTCCCAGTCCTTGCTCGGCGATTCCTCCGCCCACCAGATAGAAGAGAACCTGGTATAGCTCTGCTATACCGCCGGCAACAACAATAACGGCACCAAGTAACAGGGCAACGATGGTGATGATGATGAGAGACCGGATGAAAACAATCACCGGCCGGTGTTCCCTGGATGTTCCCGATTTTTGTCTTAAATCTTCAGTATTCATAATCCCGGATAAAACATCAGATCATGAGGTGATAGTTATTCCCTCACGGGAATCTGGACCGGTATTCCGGTCCTGCCCGGTTTCAGGATCATCGACCCGGCATCTCCCGAACCGGCGCTCCCTCAACACCGATACCCGGAAATCCGGGTGGTATCCGGACCAGGTTTCCTGAACCGAACGTGGATTCGCCCGGAATGCCTGGTTATTCTTCAGGAGACGGATGTTCCGGAACGGCAGCTTTTACGGTCCCCTTCCTCGTATAGGGGAGGGAGTACGAGTGGCTCACGACAAAGCCCATGACCAGCGAGATCGCCATTGCCGGGATGAGCGTCTGATCGAAAACAATGGCGATGATCAGGGCGAGGGCGATCGGGCTCCGGAGCAGTGCGACACTGAATCCGGCAATGACACAGACGAGGCATACTGCGAGCGGGATGAAAGGAAAGAGCCGGAATACCAGGATTCCGAGAGTTCCTCCGATGAAGAAGCCCGGGAAGATGTATCCGCCGGCAAACCCCGTAGAAAAGGAGAATGTCACGAGGAGAATCTTTGCCACGACCAGGACGAACAGCAGGAGAAGGCTCACCTCGAGATAATTGTCGATGAGAACCTGGAGCTGGTCACTGCCCATGAACAGGGTAAGGGGGAGAAGGATCCCGGCTATCCCCAGTCCGAGGCCTCCAAGCAGACCGAGAACCACCGGCCGGTGTTCCAGCGGCTCGAAAATTGACCGCATGTTCTTGTACACGATGATGAAAAGAATGCCGCTCACGCCGCCGATCAGGCCCAGGAAGACGGCATACAGGAGATCGATATCCCTGAACCCTTCATAGGGCGGCAGGGTGAACATGCTGCCGATAAAGGACCCCGCGATGAGGAAATAGACGGCGAATCCTGCTGTGGCCGCAACGATTGACGGGAGGACCGCTTTCCAGGTCATGATACCCTTCTCGAGCGTTGTCTCGATGAAGAGGAGGGCCCCGGCAAACGGTGATGACAGGAATGCGCCGAAGAACCCGCTGATGGCGGATAGTGACATGAGCGTGACAGCGGGCACGGGCATGCGGGCTTTCTCGGCAACTGCCGTTCCCGCGGCACCGGTGGCAACGGTGAGCGGTGCCTCAGGGCCGAGGGGAGCCCCGCAGACCAGGGATACCAGGCCCCGGAAGAAGAGCTCGATTCCCTGTTTTTTGCCAAACCTCCCTTCCCTGTTGAACTCGATGAGGTCTTCGGCCATGATAGATATCCCGCCTTTGAAATAATGGCGTATCAGTCCGACGCCAAGCCCGCCGATGACGCAGATTACCAGGATCGCCGGGTTGAAGACCGGGGAGAGGGAACCGGTCGGGATACCGTCCCAGAGAAATGCTGCAATGATATCTTCGAGAAAAAAGAAGACAAACATCATCAGGGCACCGAGCACCCCGATCAGCGAGACAATGATGAGGAGGAGATAGAACTTCTTGGTGTTGAGCGATTCCGTAGCTTCATCGATCCGTGTGCTGCTGACAACCTCGGCCATTGCTGCTCTCCCTTACAAATTGAAAAGCGGGGAATATTAAATGCCTCCGTTTTCATCGCTCCGGGATTTGGATTAACTGCGTTCCCGATATGGTTAAAAGGAAGGGGTATGGCTATGCTGCAGCCATAGAATCTGATGGCAGGGCCTCTCCACGGATCTGCCGTTCCAGCCGGGTGAGGCGGGTGCTTATCTCGGCATCAATTTTTTCCCGTTCCGCCAGGTATTCTTTCAGTTCTGAGAGGGTAACCGCTGCGGGAGGGGGCATATCAGGACCTTCCCCGGGTTCCTGTTCAGGTTTCTGGGGGGCAAGGAGTTTATTGCCGATATACCCGGCGAAGGTCGCAAACACCCCGACACCGGTCGTCATGATCAGCATACCGACAAGCCGGCCCATATCCGTGACCGGGTACCGGTCACCGTACCCGACCGTGGTGATGGTGACATAAACCCACCACATGGCGTCACTGGACGTAACGATGTTCGCATCAGGTGACGCCGCTTCGGCGGCCAGGATAAAAAACGACCCGGTCTGTATGATCAGTATCACGGCAAAAACCAGGATAAACAGGGCTGCATCCGCCCGGTGGCTTGAAAGGTAGCCAAAAAGGGATTTTATCCCGTGTTTATGGATCAGCCGGTAGGCCTTGAAAATCCGGAATATCCGCAGGAACCGGAGCAGCGGGGCACAGGCCAGGAGATCAGCCCATCCATAATCGTGGATAAAGTAGAACGAGCGCGATTTTGCATGGGAGAATCGCAACCCGAAATCGAACAGGAATATCAGGGTCAGGAAGGCGTTGACCGTAGAGACGACATGTACCGACTCGACGTTCACACCGGGTATGAAGATGATGAACATGTTGAAGACGGACAGGATCGAGATGAGAGCGATGAATATTTCATATCCGAGATCCAGGTCAGAGGAATCAGGCTCTGCAGGCATAGGGGTTCTCCAGGGAGGAACTTTCACTGCCATACGGAAAAACACTTTTGTATGCGCTTGTGACGCTATATATAAAATTAACGATTATCCGGGCTCCGTTCGGGATGAAAACCAAAAATCTTTAAGATTCAAGATTCCATCTGGTAGTGATGGCGAAAAAGAAAGGAAAAGCGGGGAAAGAGGAAGAACCGCTCAAATTGTTCTATATCTTCTATAACCAGGAGCGCTGGGACAACTGGATCTCCACGCTCCGGGAGTGTTCGTTCGAGGTCGATCCCGGCTCCGATGAGATGCCGGACGGTTACACCACGCTCTACAATTTTTCCATGGATATCACCATCGAGGTCCTCAAGATCATCAGGCTCTACCAGAACGGGAGATTTTCCAAGGATGAATCGCTCGAGAAACTCAATGCCGTTGAGACCATCGTCATGAGCGACGTCCCCGCCGATGATCTTGAAGAGTACATCGAGTCTCTCCAGCTCTCCATGCTGGTCCTCTTCGCATCCTGCAAGCGCTTCCTCGAGGGCGGCTATTCCACGGACATGAAGTCGCTGATCAAGGAGGGGAAGAAGACCGCTGAGACCGATCTCGAGACGGCTCTCGGAATTGCCGCCGATATAGGGGCGAATGTCATCGGCGGGGCCTCCTGTTGCGGCAAGTATCTCAAGGAAGACCTCGATCAGCCCGGCCTCTTCGACGAATGGCTCATCGAGATCGAGAGTATGAGCGAGGCGATGACCTCGCTCAAGAACTTCGACGAGGAGGCGGGAGAAGCTTCGTGATCGCGGGAAGGGCACGCTTCCGGCATGCCCGGAAGATCGAGCGGGCGGTGGGATACCGGATCCCCGACCTCGCGTTCCACGGTGCCACGCTCGATGCCATCTCCTCCCGCCTGAACATCGATCGGCTGGACAACGTCCTCCGGGACCAGATCCTCGCATTTTTCGATGCCTTTCTCCGCTGTTCCTGCCGGGATTCGCCCCAGTGCGGCTGCCCTGAAAAGAAGTTCGCCCGCGAGATCATCGAGCTCCGCGAGAACGGGCTTGATCACCGCCAGATCTCCCAGTTTTTACAGGACGAGTACGGCATCGACATCTACCCGGCAGACATACTCAGCTTCCTCGAAGAGTCTGTCCACGTGCTCGAGGCGATCCGGGATATTTCCGCCCTGAAAGGAAAGACCGCCCTCGAGGAGGCGGCGATCGGGCACATCGACCGGATCGAGCGGTAGAATCACTTATCTGGTTTGTCGTATTCATGCTCTAGGGAACATGAAGAGGACGCTCTCGGTAGTCTGGAGACATACCGGCGACCAGCAGGAGCCCTGCCTGACCTGCTCCGATACCGGGAGGACATTTTCCGACCTGCTGGCGCTGCTCATCCCGGCGTTCGATGAGGAGGGGATCAGGCTTGAGTTCCGGGAAGAGGCCGTTCCCGGAGAGGGCGGCCTGCCCGAGAATGCCGTGCTCCTCAACGGCATCCCTATCGGATACCTGCTCTCCCATGCGGCACGGGGCGAGGAGTACTGTCATGCATCCCGGTGCCGGCCACCGGAGCATATCCACCGGCGGTTCCCTGATACGTCCGGCGTGATGTGCGACGAGGCTCCCGAGATCCTGTTCCGGAAGGCCATCCTGCTAGCCCTGGACGACGAGGTAGTTGCAGGGTTCATGGTGAATCTCTGAATTTTTATCTCCACAAATCCTTAATTACCCGCCTCATCCAACAACGGCATACGGGTATCGTATGTCGTTTGGACTCTCCATCCTGGAAATCTTATTCCTGATCCAGATCGCGCTTGTCTTTGGTATCATCTTTGATCAGCGGCGGAACCCCACCTCGACCGTCAGCTGGATCCTGGTGCTTCTCCTGCTGCCCGGTCTCGGGTTCTTTCTCTACCTCTTCTTCGGACAGGATTGGACGAAACGTCGTCTCTTTTCCCTGAAAGCCGAAGATGACCAGCGCATCGAGGATATCGTGATAGCGCAGCGCAGCGGGCTTGGCCGGTTCGCGAAGGATACGACCTATGAACGATTCCTGAGCACCATCAGGATGCTCCTCGAGAGCAACCGTGCATTCCTGACTGCCGACAATACGCTCACCCTGTTTACCGATGGAACAGCCAAGTTCGCATCCCTCTTCGACGCCATCCGGGCAGCCCGTCACCATATCCACCTTGAATACTACATCATCCGGGACGATACGCTCTCCCGGGAGCTCATCCAGCTGCTGACAGAGAAAGCCCGCGAAGGGGTACAGGTTCGACTCCTCGCGGATGCTCTGGGTATGAAAGTAAAAAAGAAGGGCCTGAAGGAGTTTGAGCAGGCCGGAGGGCAGCATGCCGTCTTCTTTCCCCGGATATTCACCCTGAATTACCGGAATCACCGGAAACTGGCAGTTATTGACGGAACGACAGGGTACATCGGCGGATACAATGTCGGGGTTGAATACCTGGGGAAGGGGCCGCTCGGCTACTGGCGGGACGCAGCAATAAGGATCGAGGGGATGGGGGTCAACGGACTTCAGCTCAGGTTCTTCATGGACTGGAACTACGCCTCAAGCGAGAAGCTCGCGTATGACCCGGTCTACTTTCCGAAGAACCCCGGGACCGGGAAGTGCCCGGTCCAGACCGTTTCGAGCGGTCCTGACGCCCGCTGGAGCCAGATCAAGGAAGGGTACGTGAAACTCATCCTTTCCGCAGAGGAATCGGTGTACCTCCAGACCCCGTACTTCATCCCTGACGAGGCCATCACGGACGCCCTCCGGATTGCAGCACTCTCAGGGGTGGATGTCCGGATCATGATCCCCTGCAAGCCCGACCACCCGTTCGTATACTGGTCGACGCTCTCGTTCATCGGCGATCTCCTCGATTCGGGAGTGAGAGCCTATACCTACGACAACGGGTTCATCCACGCCAAGACGATCGTGGCAGACGGGATCGCCGCCGCCGTGGGGAGTGCCAATTTTGATATCCGGAGTTTCCGGCTGAACTTTGAGGCCAGCTCGTTCTTCTATGATCAGGAATACGGCGGGCAGCTGAAACAGGCCTTCCTGGACGACCTCCCAAAATGCACCGAGATCACGGTTGAATCGTACCGGAACCGATCCCGGTGGATCAAGGCCAGGGAATCGATCTCCCGGCTCTTCTCACCGCTGGGGTAATGCCGGGAACCAGGCAGTACACAAAGAAGGTCGGAGAATATGGTCAGGGATTCTTGCCAGAAATCATCGGAAGGTCAGGCCTGTGTCACTGATAGATGAATTCCTTGAGCCTCTTGCCCATGGGGTATGGGAGGTCATCGTCCCCAAGCAGTCAGTGCCCGGGCCGCTGGACCCGGAGTGGCAGATATCCGGGATCAATATCCCTTCTCCGGGAACCATTGCCAGTTTCCGGAAGGGGAGGTACCATGCCCATGAAACAAAAACTGAATGGCGGGTTCACCTTGATAACCATGACCCGAAAAACCATCCCATCCTCCATCTCATCGATGACGCCCCGCTCCTCCTGATGATTGGTGATACGTTCATCACCCTGGTTTCCGGGGCACGCATCACAACCGGGGATCAAAAGATGATACTCGAAGGCCAGGAGAGGGCCTGGCAGGAGATGACGCTCATCGGTCTTGCCCTGATACTTATCGGGTTATTCATCATTACCAATCCCTATCTCTTTTTCAGGGGTATTATTCACCTGGCCATTCCCCTCCTCACGATTGCCATCGGCCTGGTTACCGTTCACAAGGGTGTGAAGATTTACCCGCCTCAAATCCGTTCGGGGAGTCTGCTTGCTCTGGGCGTCTGCATCGTGGCGATAGGCATCATCGCATTCTCCATGCCACTGGCAGGCTGGATAACCCTGATCACGGGAACCCTTGCTGTCTGGATGTTTGCCAGCGCAATCATCCTCCTCTGGCGGGCCCGTGGAGGACGTACTGCTATCCCGGAGGGATTCTCCAGCCGGATTGCAATAGCGCTGGTCTCCCTGCTGCTCGTGGTATTGATCTTCCTGAATCCCATCGGCATCCTGGTGCTGCTCGTGACAATTATCGGCTGGATTGCTTTTTTCCCGGGGCTGGTGCTGGTGGTGAACGGTATCCGGCTGAAGAAGAGAATGGCACGCTGAATTGCCGGGTTTCGCCACAACATCGATCAGCAACCGGAAAATCCTCCTTTCCGGATACTGCCACATGCTTCCTGATGGATCGGAAAAAAAGAAGTCCGGGAGGGAATTCAGGCCTTGCAGTACTCGTTCTTGATGCTCCGCAGCGCAAAGCCTGCAATGATGGAGAGGATGCCGTAGATGACGAAGTAGATCCCGAGCAGGAAGCCGAACAGCACGATCGCGCCGATCAGCGGGTAGACCATGATCAGGATCGCGAAGATGACGGAGAGCAGGCCCATGATGAAGAGCAGCCAGCGGTGGGGGAAAGCCTTCTCGGAAAGTGCGATGATGATATTCATGATACCTATCACAAACAGAACCACGGCAATGATAATTGCCAGGATCGCCGCGAAGAACTGGGGGGCGAGAATGGCTCCGATACCCACAATGAACCCGAGAATTGCCCCGAGCAGAAGCAACGTCGGACGTCCCGTTTCGCCAGAGCCTATCAATGCGGTAACCAGGGCCAGGAAAGCGAGCACGATAACCAGGACCCCGAACAGCATCACCAGCACGGCCGTGGTGATGCCGGGAAAGAACATGATCACGATACCGAATATGAGAGCGAGCAACCCGATCAGGACAAAGGTTCCCCACTTCACATCGCATATCGATTCCCGATACATAAGTACTTCAGTCATACGATGACCTCATGTACCCGTCAGATTTTTGCTATTTATATCTTTCGTGAACGTTTAACCCGTGTTTACCATCTTTTTTTAAGATTCCCGCCAAACTGCACAGGAAGCGTTCATGCCCGAGCTGCCGGAAGTCGAGACTATCCGCCGTTACCTGAACCGGACCGTACTCGAGCAGACTATCACCGGTATTTCCGGATCCGCCCCGACCATTGATCAGGAGCATCTCCCCCTGCTCGCCGGATCGGTTATCCGAACAACGGCCCGCCACGGGAAATACCTCTTCGTTGACCTCGATCCCGGATCTTCACTGGTGTTCCACTTCGGGATGACCGGGGATCTCCTCCTGGTTGCCGGTGATGACCCCGATCCCCCGTATACCCGGGCGGTGGTCTCCTTTGCGGATGGTTCACGCCTGGCATTCACTGATTCCCGGCGGTTCGGACGGCTCGGGTGGGTCCCTGACCGGGAGGCCTTCGTCGGAGAACGGAGGCTTGGTCCGGATGCCCTGACCGTGTCCCGGGAACGATTTCGTTCCCTGGTTGAAGGATCCCATCAGCGGGTGAAGATGTTTCTCCTGGACCAGCACCGGATTGCCGGGATCGGCAACATCTATGCCGACGAAGTCCTTTTCCAGGCTGGCATCCGCCCGCTTTCTTCCCTGCATGATATTGATAGTCCCCGGCTGTCGCTCCTTGCCGCCGCAATTCCTCACGTGCTCCGCACTGCCGTGGATCTCGCTGCGGATTTCGACTACTACCCGGACACCTGGATCATCCCCCGCCGTTCACCTGATGAGCGGTGTCCCTGCTGCGGTGATCCTGTCAGCAGGGTCATGGTTGCAGGGAGATACGCCTATTTCTGTCCGTTCTGCCAGGAATGACCCTGCCTGGGATGATCCACCAGCTGCCTGCCGGAAAGACCTCCCCGTTCTCATACCGGTCCCTGACCGTCCCGGCGAGCTTCTTCGTGGCCGCCCCGCTCCGGAGGGCTTACCGATGGGAACTGCTTCTGGTTCCGGCCCGGATCGGGATCGTGCCCGCTCCCTGGGGCAGGATACCTGATCTCTTCCTGGTGTGATCGGGACGGGGAATGAGCTATCTTTATCCGGTCAGATCCCCCAACAACCGATGCATGCGAACGGTGATCATCTACCACAGCGATTCCGGCCATACCGGGGCGGTGGCCGAATACCTCGCCCGGCAGACCGGGGCCGACTTGGTGCGGGTCCGGTCAACGTTTCCCTATACCACGCTCTCACGGTCGGTAACCGGCGTACGGAGAGCGCTTTCCGGCACACCGGACCCGATCGAACAGCGGGAGATCGATGTCGCCGGATACGACTGCGTGGTCGTCGGCTCACCGGTCTGGGCCGGTCACCCCACCCCGGTCATCAATGGAGCGGTCGACCGGCTCCGGAACTGCAAAGGGAAGGCCGGGGTGGCGTTCGTCACCTGCTGCCTGGTCTCCGGAGGGGCGGCCGGGATTCTCACACAACGGCTGGAGAACCGCGGGCTGCAGGTGAAAGGATCCCTGGTGGTCCACGGGAGCCAGGTCGGGGACTACACCCATCTTAACCGGCTGGTCGCCATCATCAACCGGCCATGGTATGGCGACATCAGGGTTTATTAATACGCACCTTTTTTCTGAAACCAGGAACGATCCGCCGGAACCTCTCCTCCCTCTGCCCTCGCTCACCAACGTCAATCCCCGTGCTCTGCTGTAGTATTTTTTAAGGGATCGTTCGTCGTGACCTGAATTCCGTTTTCATATTCTCGCTGCCGGACGGAAGTCCCGGCCTGCAGGCCGGGATCATCCCTTCCTTCGCTGCACCCGCTTTGCGATGAAAGCTCCGATGGCAAGGACCGCGAGGCTGTTGAAGAGGACCAGGATGAAGGGGCTGGTGAAATCGGTGCCGATCAGGTTGCCGTGGACGACGGCGAGAAGGATAACGAGATACATCAGGGCATGGACGGGTCGCCAGTATTTCGGGATTGCTGCCCGGAAGGACCCTGCCAGGAAGGCGAGCCAGAGGGCGATCAGGGCCACCCTGCCGCCGGTGGCGAGGAAATCGTACAGGGAGCCGAACAGGGGGATAAACACCGTGATATCGATAAGGGCGATGGCAAAAAGGACCGGGTGAATGGTGGCAAAGATCAGCCCGGCGGCTGCAAACAGGTGGTGGACCTTCAGGAAGGGTCTGCCGAAGAGCCGGTAGATATCGGGCAGAAACGGGGTCATGATCGCCGCGATCGAGAGCGAGAGCAGGCCGAGCAGGGCGGCCAGACGGATCATGGTCGAAAGGCCCGGGCGGGAGGGGGTGAGGAGAACCGAAGCAGTCACTGCGGCATAGAGAACCGTTATCAGGGCGGCGAGAAGGTACCCCTTCCATGAACGTGGCATATATCCGGTACCGTGAGGTCGCGGTATTTTGAACGGGTCTTTCATTCCTTTTCGGGTGCCGGTAGTTGCACCTCGAGGCAGAGCCGGAGCGCCTCGTGCGCTTTCCCGTACCCGTGCTGCATCGCCCGCCCGAAGAGCCGGGTGAGCACGACCGCGCTTCCCCGGACATAGTGACCGAGGTCTCCGTCCATGGTGCTCATGTCGAGGACGTTATCGATGCGGTCGCAGATTTTGATCAGGGTCGCACCCGGTGGGGCATCGAGGATCCTGTCCAGCGAATCCAGAAGCTGGGCGTCATCCGAAAGGGCCCGGTCCCGGGTGAGCGCGGTGATCATCTGGTAAATGATGATTGCATCGTCACCGGGAAGCTTCAGCGAGGAGAGGCCGTAGGCGACCGTGGTCTCGCCATGCCCCGTCTCCTCGATCACGTCGTGCAGCCAGGCGGCAGTGATCTCACGGTAATCTCCACCAAAGGATGCAACCAGCCCGGCCACCCGTGCAGGGTGGGTGATATAGGGCGTCGTTCCGTCCTTGCGATACTGCCCGTCATGGGCCTGTGCGGCGATAGCCGCTGCGCGGTGAACGGCATGGATCTGCCAGGGCTCCATCATCACGCTACACTGGGATGCACCATATATAAAAATTACGTACCGGAAAATGGCGAACGAGGATTAGATCTCATCCTGAACTTCCTGGTGCCCTTAACTCCGACATGAGGTGTGGGTTCTTGTTCTCCCTGTGAGATATTCGACAGCCATCAGGATAGTTCCTCCTGAGACCCTCAAGGTTCTCCCGGAGCCGGATCCTCCTCCAGCTCACAATCCTTCAGGTTCTTCCGGAAGTTGTACACCATGAAGAGGAACATGCCGATGCTGATAACGAGAATTGCCCAGAGAAACATCTCCTGGCTCTCCCTGAAAACCGGCAACGAGGCGACCAGGTAGCCAAAGAGCACGAACCCGCCGACCCAGAAAATACCGCCGGCAGCATTATAAGTAAGGAACTCCGGGTAGTCCATCCTGATGATGCCGGCGACGAACGGGGCGAACGACCGGATGCCGGGAATGAAGCGGGCCATGATGATGGTGTTCTTGCCGTACTTCCGGTAGTACTCCCGGGTCATGGCCACGTGCCGCTTATCGACCAGGCACCGTTCGCTGGAAAGCAGGCGGTCCCCGAAGTAGGTACCGATCCGGTAGTTCACCGAGTCGCCGATGATGGCTGCGGCGGCCAGGACGACAATGATGATCCCCACGCTGATCCCGCCACCGGCCGCAAGGAACCCCATGAGGAAAAGGAGCGAGTCGCCCGGGAGGAACGGGGTGAACACGAGGCCGGTCTCGCAGAAGATGATGGCAAACAGAATGGCATAAATCCAGATCCCGTAGGTCTCCATCAGCTGCGGGATGGTCCCCTGGACATCACCGAGGAGCTGGGACAGCGAAACGAGGTCCGGGGGGATCATGATCAGCTCATATTGAAGGGTCAATGGATATGAGGATGCTGCATCCGGAACGGAAAAAACGCACAATTATCCGTTATTTTCTGGGAAACAGGACCGATCGCGGATGAACCCTGATCATGGCACGGGATGGGAAAAAGAGAAATGGATTTCAGGTCAGATTCATGCCTTACTTGAAGGGCACGATCTCGTCATACACCTTGATCTTTCCAACTATCGGGGCGGTGGTCCAGATCTCCACCCGGTTTTCCGATGTGCTGCACGGGAAGCCGACGTTCTGGCCCATGCTGAAGGGTGGTGTCCAGACTTCGGTGAGTTGCGTTCCGTCCGGCTGGGTGAGGATGATCTCGATCTCAGTGACAAAGTTCATCCCGGCCCCGCCATTCAGTCCCACGTAGGTGATGGGATCGGTGGTCCGGCTGTTCGGTGTCACCTGGAACGTGAGCCCGTACTCCGGCGGGAGGGTCTGGGTTGGCCCGGGTGTTCCCATCCCTCCGGGGGACGTGGGAGGGACCGGGGTGACAACCGTGGTCGGCACCGGTGTCGGGGTCGGGGTGGCAGGCGGCGTTGGTGTCGGCTGAGTGCATCCTGCCGCGAGCAGGATGAGGGTAAGCAGCAGGAATGTTCCTGCAAGTGCGAGGATTTTCATACGCGAGTGTGATGGATTGGTCAGGTTATAAGTGTTGTCCTGACCCTGCAGTATCAGGTAGGATTCTTCAGGGATCGGAACATCAGGCAGAGCAGGATCCTGCTGTTCAGACAGGCAGCCTGCAGATGCATTTTCGCTGGATGGCGGGTGAAAAAGAGTGGATTCAGGAGGGATTGATGGACATGAACGGCACGATCTCGTCATACACCTTGATCTTCCCAACCGTCGGGGCGGTGGTCCAGATCTCCACCCGGTTTTCCCGTGTACTGCAGGGGATTCCCACGTTCTGGCCCATGGAGAGGGGCTGGGTCCAGGTCTCGGTGTGCCGCGTTCCGTCCGGCTCGGTGAGGATGATATCGATTTCGGAGACGAAGTTCATCCCGTTCCCGCCATTCAGGGCGACGTAGGTGAGCGGGTTCGTCGTCCGGCCGTTCGGTGTCACCTGGAAGGTCAGGCTGTACTGCGGGGGAAGGGTCTGGGTTGGCCCCGGGGTTCCCATGCCTGCCGGTGTGGTGGTCGGGATCGGGGTAAAGACCGGTTCGGTCGTCGGCACAGGGGTTGGTGTCGGGGTGGCCGGAGGCTGAGCGGGCTCCGTGCACCCGGCGGAGATGAGAAGGAGGGCGAGGAAGAGCAGAGTGCCAGGAATGGCGAAGTTCGTCATACGGGAATGTGATGATCGTCCCGGATATATTCGTTCTTATGTGATCTCACTTTACCGGGGGGGTTGCCCGGCACTCTCAATCCGATGCCGGATCATCAGGTAGAGCAGGATGAGGATGATCAGCCAGAATGTGCCGATGAGATAGCTCCCGATAACATCGCTCGCCCAGTGTTCACCGAGGTAAATCCGGGAGGGGCCGATAAGCACGATCAGGCAGGAACAGCCCGCTATGATGATTCCCCGCATCCGGCCGGTTACGTGCATCCATGCCAGGAAGGACAGGAATCCGAAGAAGACCACGAAGAACAGGACATGACCGCTTGGATACGCATACTGGTTGAATGACTGGAATATATCGGACGGAGCGAGCAGGAAGCCGGGCGGGCGTGGACGGCCGACCAGTGCCTTGAGCACTCCCGCGAGGATCCCGCTGCTCAACGTTGCGACAACGAACACCGCTTCGAGCCATTTTTTCAGGACAGCACACACGCCTGCAGCAAGGAGGACCAGGATCACCGGCATCCATCCGTCACCGAGGAAACTTACTACGGTCATGATTGCAATTACCACAGGATTGTCGTTTCCGAACATCCTGAAGGCGATCTCCAGATCGAAACGGAAGACACCGAAGATGTATGCAGCGACGGAGAGGGCGATGCTGCTGACAAGAAGCAGGACGATAAGAATGGCTTCGAGGTTCCGGTTCATTCCTTCTCCGGTTGTATTGGTATTTTCATCCTGATATGTATCTTTCTTCCCTCTCCGCACTCCTTCACGAGAAGCGAATCCGAATCTCCGGTCAGCGGGCCGGCGCCGGACGCCATTTCGCTCTTCTTTGAAAAGACGGTGGCGGTCCGATTTCATCCCCCGCTCCCGAATCATCCCGCAAGGGTGCCGCTGATCCATGTTCCAGGTGGCCTGCACCAAGGGGAAAATCGTAAAAATTCCGGAATCGTATGTTCTTCTGTCACCAGAGGTGAGCATCACGACGGAAGACCAGGTCTGCGTCCAGTGCGGAATATGCTGTGTGCGATGGGGGTGGGACCAGAAGGGCATCGTTGACGATCTCCTGCCGTGGCTGGAGACGAACCGCACCGATATCCTGCAGCATGTCGCAATCCGTCTCTCCAATGGCAAACGGGTGAGCGGTACAGATATCACCGCCGGTGACCTTTCCCGGATCGTCCGGATATACTACTGGCAGGACACGGCAGGAAGGAAGATGCGGGAGTGCCCGTTCTTCCGGCGGAATGACGAGGGAAAGGCGCGGTGCGGCATCCACGACGTCAAGCCCCGGGTCTGCCGGGAATTCACCCCCTGGACCTGGCAGAACAACGAATTCTACGGGAACTGCCCGGCATGCCGGGAGAAGGCGCCGTAGACGGTTTGGGAGGCTGAAAAAATGGAATTCTTCCTATTTCCGCACAGCCCCGGCAATCAACCCGCCGATGAATGCAAAGAGAGCCAGATAGAAGGTGAGTACAATGAACAGGAAATAGCCGGTACTTACCACGGGCAGATATCCGGCAATCGGGGGAACTATCATCCCGGCAACCATGATGAGAGCAATCACGATGGTGGCCAGGATCCCGGCGGCGAATCCTGCTTTCCCTGCATTCATGACACCCCCCTTAGCAATGATTCCTGCAATAAATCCACCAAGGAGAGGGCCCAGAAAAGGAACCATCAGGTCGATGATGATGATGATGAGCCCCCCGATTCCTGCCCCTGTCCAGAATTCCTTTTTCAATTCGGTCACGGCCATGTTCACCGGAAAGGGATGGAACAACGGTGTTTATATATTAATGCCTCTTTTGCATCCGTTGATCTGCAATTCAAAAAGTTATCAAAAGGTGTTCCGCGAAACGGTCTGCCCGGGATTATTCCCATTGCTCACCATTGACATCTGATCCGGAGACCTCCATGATGTAATGCGTGGCATGGCAGGTTATGGATCGAAAAAAGGAATGATGGTTCTATTATCGCTGCCTGCGCAGGAGGATTACCAGCGCGGCAATAAACAGGGTTGTCACGGCAAGGAGGCTGCTGACAGGAGTCTGGGTGGGAGGGGTCACAGCAGGAGCCAGTGCTGCGATGATCTGAATGTTCTGACCCCCGGTGACCACCCCCGATGTCGAGTACGGCGTGTAGCCCTCCATCCGTAGCTCGACCGTATAGGCCCCTGGCGTCACGTTTTGGAATGAGAGGGGCGTAATACCGAGGAAGACGTTGTTCACGTACACCTCGGCCCCGCTGGGAGTAGAGATGATTTCAGCCGTTGCCGTTGCCGGGGGAGCCGGTTCTGTCTGGAGCTGGGCATGCACCGGGACAATTTTCCCGGCTTCGAGGGTTACCTGGGTTGAATAATCCTCAAACCCACTTTTCTTAACCACAAGCGTGTACGTTCCGGGCACAAGGTCGTTGATGTCCAGTGAATCATCAACCGGCGTGAACCCTTTATAATTGCCGTTCACGAAAACAGATGCCCCGGTAGGTGTCGAAGTGACCTGCAGGTCGCCGGTGTCCGGGTTCACTTCTGCGGTAAGGGTCGCTGTCACGGTTGTAATCTGGCCGCCGGATACCGCTACTATCTGTGACCAGGGCTCATAGCCGGCCTCTGAGAGAGAGACAAGGTGCGATCCGGGTGCGAGGCGTCCGACAATCTGATCGGTTTTTCCCTGATAGATCCCGTCAATAGAGAGTCCGACACCGCGGGGAGTCGAGCTGACTGAGATTCCACCAGGATTGATGACGGTCTCGAGGGTAACGATGACATTACTCGTCTCCCCGATGGAAACGGTGACATCTTTCATGGCGGTCTGGTAGCCGGGTTTTGCCAGGATGATATTATGCATTCCCGGAGCGAGAGCGGTAAATGTTCCCGGCGTGGACAGGTATTCTGCTCCACCGTCAAGAACCGCAGTCGCTGCCGGCGGGAAAGAGTCGACGTAGATGCTCCCGGTAGAGTACACGCTTCCCGTTGAACCGGGGGCAGTCTGCAGGGTTACTTCTGCTGATGCTCCCCCGATCATCAGAAGGAATAGTACGAAGATTGGCAGATAGATGCTTTTCATAAGCTTCACTCCACGCAAAGACTCTTTCACACAGTATAAAAAACAATTGGAGGGAAGTGTACGCTCCCGCCACTACATCGTCCGGGTGATATAGAGCCGCCATTCGGTGCCATGGATCCCGGTGGTGGTCCAGAATGCCTCCTTCTGCACGATGGTCGCATTCCCGGTCGCTGCGAACCGGTAGGTGCCGGAACCGGACCAGTTCACGGCCGCCTTTCGGGCGATCTCCTGGATCTCCGGGTACCCGGCATACAGGGGATCGGTGAGCGTGTTCCTGCCGATCTCGCCCGGATCCGGGTCATAGAGGGTAACACCGTCCGGCTGCACGATCATCATGGTGTACGGGGTCTCTTCCATCACCTCATCTGCAAGGGGCCGGACGAGATCCGCGGGCTGGAACGAGATACTGGCAATGCCGATCATCGTCCCGGATTCGTCAAAGACCGGGTATTCGAGCAGCGCTGCAAACCCTCCTTCATCGAGGGGGACAAGCCCCGTCAGGACCGGCTGGCGGGTCGAAAAGGTTTCGGCAATCACCGGCTGGTAGCTCAGGTCGGCACCGATCA
Organism: Methanomicrobiales archaeon; assembly: GCA_013415565.1. Lineage (GTDB taxonomy): Archaea > Halobacteriota > Methanomicrobia > Methanomicrobiales > Methanospirillaceae > UBA9949. The sequence continues at coordinate 5,025 of JAAEET010000031.1, read as the reverse complement.
ATCCGGTCGCCGAATCCGGGCGGGCAGCCGTGACTATTCCATTCCTGTCGATGGCGATCGCGGTACGGACCACGTCATTTTCTTCCAGCAGCGCATCAAGGATCGTATCTGCGGCAGGTCCGGAAAGCCCGGAGGATCCGAGATCCCTTGCCGCCCCGGACGCGGCAGCGTCAAGGGCCCCGAGCTCCCCGTTCACCCTGCCCTGGAGATCCGCGAGGAGGGAGAGCATCCCGGCACGGGTCCGGGCATCCTCACAGGCATCCGGGGACGGTGTCTCCGGCGTTCCGGTGCATCCGCACGCAAGGACCAGGAGCATACCGGCGGAAAGGATGGCAACGATTGCGAGCAGTCTCATGGATCTTTCATCGGTGGTGCCGGGTATAAACGATACCGGTTGAGTGGCAACCGATGGGATGGTAAGAACTGATATTTCTGATTATTCTGATAGTTATAAGTATTTTGAATTATCACCATTATTGGATATGAGGAACGAGAACGACGGACCAACCGGCTCCTCCGGGTGTGCTCCCGGATCGGGGTGCACCGTTGAAGCCGTCCTGAGCGTGGACGAGCGCGGGCAGATGGTGCTTCCCAAGGATATCCGCCAGAAAGCCGGGATCGGCAGCGGCGACAAACTAGCCCTGATCAGCTGGGAAAGGGACGGAGAGGTGTGCTGCCTTGCCCTGATGAAAGTCGGCAGCCTGAGCGGCATGGTCCGGGAGATCCTCGAACCGCTGGTGCAGGACCAGGGGTGAGAGATGGAGCCTGTGCGCCCTGATAATTCCTCCTGCTCGTGCTCCCCGGAACAGGTTCCCGACCTTACTCCCCGCTGTACCTGCACGGAGCCCTCCTGCGCCTGCATGACCGTCCTGCCGGAGGAAGATCCGGTGCCGGATCCCAGCTCCAGCCCCGGTCAACCACCGGAGTCGCGGGCTGCGAGGGATCATCCTGAAATCCTCTCCATCACCGGTACCCTGACGTTCACCAACCGGCTCGATCACCTGCTCGCCCGCTGGGGCGTCAACCGGATGGGGCACCGGGTCGATCCCGGGCTGTACCGTCTCGGCAATCCGGATCCCGATTCGCCCGTGCTGGTCTCGGCCAACTATACGCTCAGTTTTGATGCAGTCCGATCCATGCTTGCCGGAACGGACTGCTACATCCTGGTCCTCGACACGAAGGGAATCAACGTCTGGTGTGCGGCCGGGAAAGGGACGTTTGGGACCGATGAACTCGTGCGGAGGATCGGGATCACCAGGCTTGCCTCCGTTGTCCGGCACCGGACTCTCATCCTGCCCCAGCTCGGTGCTCCGGGCATCGCTGCCCATGAAGTCCGTCGCCGATCCGGGTTCCGGGTGGAGTACGGCCCGGTCCATGCCCGTGACCTGCCCCGCTACCTGGAAACCCGCAGGGCTACCCCTGCCATGCGCCGGGTCCGGTTCCCGCTGAAGGACCGGCTGGTGCTCACCCCGATCGAGTTCGTCCATGCGGCACCGGCAACGTTCCTTGCCGCACTCGTCCTCTGGTTCCTGGCCGGCCCTCTTGCCGCCCTCGCTGCATTTACCGCAGTCCTGGCCGGGACGGTGCTCTTCCCCGCGCTGCTCCCGATCATCCCGACCCATGACTTCAGCACGAAGGGGCTCATCATCGGCGGAGTGCTCGCCCTTCCCTTCGCCCTCACGCTCCCGGCGGCGTTCGGACTTCCTCCCTGGGCAATGCTGCTTGCCGCAGTCGCCGTGCTGCTCATGATGGCGGGGGTGACCTCCTACCTCGCGCTGAACTTCACCGGATGCACCCCGTTCACCTCCCGGACCGGGGTGAAAAAGGAGATCTTCTCCTACGCGCCGGTCATGGCGGCCCTGGGAGGGGCAGGCACGGGCCTTGCCCTCCTGCTCGGCGGCCTCCGGTTCGCCGGGGTGATCTGATGTTTGACTCCTACCGGGAGACGACGCTGCGCTACCATCCGGAGCGGTGTATCAACTGCCGGCGCTGCACCGAGGTCTGCCCCCACGGGGTCTTTGCCGAAGGAAACGACAGGGCAGACCTGGTCCGGCCGGCATCGTGCATGGAGTGCGGTGCCTGCGCCCTGAACTGCCCGGTGCAGGCCATCGACGTGCAGAGCGGGGTCGGATGCGCCTGGGCGATGATTGCCGCAGCACTCCGGGGGAGAGATATGGACTGTGCGGAATGCACCTGCGGGAGCGAAGCAGGTTCCTGCTGCAGCGGAACCGATCAGGAGCCTGCCTGCTGCGGAGATGACTGCGAGGCTCCCTCCTGTTGTTCCGGAACCGGGGATAAGGCCTGAGGAGAACTATAATCTCTCATTCAGGTGGGTCTGATTCCGGAATTGAATCAGGGGGCATACTCTGGCTGCCACCGTTCAAGCATCCGCCCCTTCCATATCTCATGTGCCTGACGATAGCGACAACCATTCATGATTGCATGGGGTCGAAAGCCTGATTTACCCCCCAAGAACGACAGTGATTCCAGCGATGAATATTCCTATCAGGGACGAGACGATCCCGTACAGAACTCTCGGAAGAACACTTCTGTCAAAGGCCCTGAAATATCCGACACCGAACAGCAACAGGATCCCCAGGACATTTGACAGGATCAGGGCCTGATCAACATCGCGGATCACGAAGAACGGGACGACAACGATCAAGCCGGCACCCGCCGAGAGTATGAAGGTTCCCGTGATGATCGTCATCGCTTCGTGAAGGGATACTTTTTCGCGGGCATCAACACCGGACAGAAACTGCACGAGCGTCTGGTAGAGCTGGAGGCGGTTTTCAGGAGGGATATTCCGAAGGACCGTATCATCCAGTTCCTCCCCGATGAGAGAGAGTGCAGATTCGTTATCCTGAGCCGATCGTGAGAAGCGGATGATCCTGTTCTCACGCCGGATGATGTATCCCCGTTCCCAGAAATAGAACAGGCCGTCGGCAATGCCCCAGGCGATGCAACAGAACAGCGCTGCAAATACAACCTTGGTGAGGACAAAGTCGAGAACCGCAGGATAACCACGGAGGACGCTGGTAAAAGTCATGGCGATGATGACGCCGTACATGACCTCGGCGCCTGTCCAAAATTTGCCGATATAGTCTGCGAGGGCCATACTGTTCCTGATAAAGCCTTTCACCACTCGTATATTATCAAGGTATAGGGAATGCCAGGGGAACGGCCACTCCCCTTCCCACTCCCGTTCTCCCTGGAACAGGATCTCTCCGATCATTTTACCCGATGGTGCCGGGGAGACGGCATGTGAACCCATAGGGATGACTGCCATGAGACTCCCGGTAATCATGATGCAGAAGAGTGAGGTCCGGCATAACCGGTGAGAGATTGGCGATTTGCTCTTTAATTGTCTCAAGACCGGAAGGGTGCCCGCCGGGCAGGTAAATGACACCATTTGGGCCTGCACTATCAATGCAAACGGACATACCGGGGCAAAATTCCCCGGGCGGGCCCACGCTTCTCCATTTAACATTACCCGGACCTTCGATCAAAAACTGCCCGACCGCTCCCTGACGTAATGCATCACCCTGAAGGTGAGGAGTCCGGACCGGTTTTTCGGATTCCCGTTATACCGCACCGATCCAAGGTTTTTTTCCGGATCGCGTTCAAGCACTAGGGAACCGGACTGCCGGACTTTTCGTGATTGCTGGCAGTCTGAAAGGATCATGATATGCGAAGATCATCGTCGCCTCCCTACCGGAAACCAGCCGGAAATCTCCCGAAGGACGGCCGCCAGCGGAGTGGTATCTATCCCGGGGCGCTCGTGAAGATCGAACTCAAAAAGGACCAGGGGACCGGGAGGCTGACCGAGGGGAAGGTGAAGGATATCCTGACCGGCTCCGCGTTCCACCCCCACGGTATCAAGGTCCGCCTCGAAGACGGGTCCGTCGGCCGTGTCCGGCAGATCGGGTGATCCGGGGTGCTCCAGGACGGGAAAAAAGGATTATCTCTTCCCGTTCCGGCCGAGCATCAGGGCGACCAAAATGCGGATCTCCGGGTCTTCCGTGGGATCGAGCGAGAGTTCCACCAGGGGCTCAAGGGTATGAAAGGCCCTGATATCGGCAAGGGCTGCGGCTGCTTCTTTCCTGATGACGATATCCTCGTTCCGGTCCTTCAGCCGCTCTACGAGGGCCGGTATTGACCGGACACTCTTCACCTGGTGCAGTGCTCTGATGGCAGAGCGCCTGATGTCCGTATCCTCATCCCTGCAGCATTCCGCGATCGGAGTGACCGCCCGCGGGTCCCTGCTGGCTCCCAGGTGCACCAGTGCATCAATCCGTTCCGGCGAAGAAGAACCTTCCCGGACGGTGGCAATGAGACGGTAAATCTCGTCCGTCGTCGGCACCTGGCTGATCTGTTCCCTGATTCCCGCATGCATAGCATGAACCTCCATGATGATGTTCTTCAGACAATCCCGATTTCCGCCCGGAATTCCGGCAGAAATGTAGTACAAACCGATTAGAAAAGGGCCCGCTTACCACGAGTCGGACCTGCCGCTACCCGTCGTACCGCATGACGTGCGTACATAACACGGGAGGACATGTGGATGTGTGTTATCGTTCGCTCTATAAAAATCTTACCCGTCCCGTGCGGGCTGGCTACGGATCTCTCTCCCGGCACCCTTCAACAATCGAAGTTATTCTTGACGAAAACAATGAAAAGAACGGAGTACAGAGGATATGCCTGGTAAAAATGTCATACTGCATCGTATCAAATGCCCTTGGTAGTGCTTGACCGGAACAGGGTCACAATAAACCGGATACACCCCCGGAATACCAACCCCTTCCCAGCCCGCGAGTTGTACTCACCATACATTAATATAGGTCCATATGCTATCCAGCACCCATGGACAACACAATCCTCACCATCGGAGTAGTCTTCATCGTCATCGCGATTATCCTGATCTTCCTCGGATTTATCGGGAAGGTCGCCTGGAAGATCGGAAAATGGCTGATCATTATCTTCCTTATCCTCGCGTTCATCACGTGGATCTCATCTTATTTCTAA
>JAAEET010000030.1 GCA_013415565.1 Methanomicrobiales archaeon | reverse complement strand
GCATACGCCAGACTACCCCCCGCATTGACGGGAGCAAGAGTATTGGCCAGTCCCTGCCAGGCATTCGCCGTATTATTATATCGTGTGAAATTGGTTGTTCCGCCTCCGGCCAGGGCATACACGTACCCCTTCGCATAAGCGATGGAACCTCCATAACTTATGGGAGCAAGGGTATTTGCACGGCCTGTCCACGAATTCGCCGATATGGAATATCGGGTGAAATTATTCGTCCCGCCTCCTGCAAGCGCATAGAGGTAATCTCCTCCTTCATGATCATACGTCAGTGCTCCACCGTAACTTATGGGGGCAAGGGTATTGGGCATTCCCTGCCAGGTATTCGCAGTAATATTAAATCGGGAGAAATTATTCGTCCCGCCTCCCCCGAAGCCATAGATATAGGGAAAACCGACCTGAGTGAAATTCAGCTTCACCTGGTCCCCGGTGGTATTCACATTCACCGGCACACCGGCATTGAACTCGGTGGTGTTCGTTGTAACCCAGACATCAGAGGTCCATGCTTTGAACGCTAATGTTTTTGTCGATTTCGCCGCGTTGAAATAACAACCCGTAAATCCAAAACTGAATATGACGATGCACAGCCCGGCCACGATCAGGAAAACATATACGGCCGGACGCTCGTTCATTATTTTTCACCCCGGACCCACAGTTTGTCCAGTTCGAATGCGAGGATGATCACGGCGGGGATCCCTATCAGGAGGACCAGTCCGAGGGGATTCCGGATATACGAGATGAGGAATCCCAGGGAGGGAATGACGACAAGGAGCTTCCCGAGAACCTGATCGGACGGGATGGGAGCCGGGTCCTTGTCCTGATTGGCATCGCCCTTGGTGATGAACCGGAGCTCGGGCGTTCGTTCGATACCGATAACCCGGTGGGTGGTCAGGAACCTCCCCGATCCTGACGAGAAGATGATAATATCCCCTACCTGTATATGGTCCGGTGCAACCGGTCGCGTAATGATCACGCTCCCGGTACCAATAGCGGGCTCCATACTCCCGGAAAGGACGATGTTTGTCCTGAAACCGAAAAACGGGCCTGCCACAACGAGTGCGGCGATGGCGATCCCGATAACGAACAGTATGGTGATGATCACGGACCCTGCTTTTTTCAGGGTTCTACGACTGGAGTCCTGAATATCCATCTCCTCCGGCAGCCTGTGGCCACATGATAGGTATTGGTGGGGGGATGTCCCCCCCGGCTAAGTTATTACGGGAAATCCTTCTGAACCAGGTTTATGGATGCAAGATCGGGAAGGTTATTGTTCCATTCCCACCCCTCGCTCTGGAGCGCGAAGAGCGTGATGCTGAAGGTCATATTGTCACCCTGTGCCCAGTTCGTGGTGTTGCATGCAAGCATGAAACTCATGTTGATTGCACGAACCGTACCGGGTTGCCACTCATAGTAAGGACCGACATTGCCATCGGTGTAATTCATGGCCATATACTGGCATCCGATCGATTTCGTTGACCAGTTCTGCGGACTTAATACTGTATGGTTAATCACGTACCCGTCAGCATCCTCGAGAATTATTGTACTGTTCTCGTAGAGGTCAAACTGGATCACGTCTTCGATCATGTTGATGGTGTTGGCCGGATCCTCATATACCTCGGAAGCCGGAAAGAGTCCGCCACCATGCGAAATGTTACAGACATTGAGCCATAACCACATCGGGTTTGTTCCGTTGTTCTTGACCGTAACGTTTATCCATCTCTTCTGACAGGGTTTGAGATCGTTAAATGTGTCATTATAGGTCGTAGATGCCCAGATAGAACTGTCATTCACCGAGAAATCAATCGTCCCCGCCGTGAAATTGATAGGCTCGGTCGCAATCGTTCGACTGAAATATGCATAGGTCCCGGCACCAATCAGAACTGCCGCGATGCCAACCATCATGATGATCAATAATAAGCGTTTTCTCTCCTTTGGCATTACCATGAAAATTACCTCCCTTAGGTAACTAATCGGAGGAATAGAAAACTCCTATATTTATATTTTCTTTTAAATAATAGATATTAACATAAATTTAACTATATTACCATCATCCCATAGAACCAGTCAGATCAACGGTCTTCCCGGTACCGTTCCATCATCCCCTCGTAGACCTTTGCCGCATTCTCGAGTGACGTGATGGTCACGTATTCGTTGACGGCGTGGAGGACAGGGATCTCTCCCGGTCCGTACTCCACGACAGGGAACCCTTCCCTTCGCAGGAAGCGGGCATCGCTCGCCGCCCACTGGACGATCGGCGATGCCGGACTGCCCTGCACCTTCCCGATCTCCTCGAGGATCCGGGAGACGATGCGTGAGTCCGCCGGGGTGATGCTTGGCCCGGACATGCTTCCCATCACCGAGACTCTGGCACCGGGTGCATGGGCCCGTATGGCCTGGAGGAGAGCGTCAGGGCTGCATCCCCACGGAATGCGGAGGTCGAGCTCCAGCGTGCAGCGCTGGGCGATTATATTCGCCTTCTCCCCCCCCTCGATTTTCCCCGGGTTGAACATCAGGCGGGTGAGGATGATCTCCGCCTCGTCCATCTGGAGGACGTCCCGGAGAATTCCCGATGATGTTTGGATGATTCCGGCAAGTTCCGGATCACCGGGACGGTACTCGGTCTGATGGAGTTTTTCGAGGTAGTGGAGGAACGAATAGGCCTCCATGATGGCGGATACCCCCCTGACCGGGTAGATCGAGCCGTGACCCGGTTCGCCGGAAAAGGTGAGGCTGAGACGCATCAGCCCCTTCTGCCCGATATTCGGGTTCAGGGGCGGGGTCGGCTCGGCAATAATGCAGTCGCAGGGGACCAGCCGATTCTCGGAAAGCAGCCGCCGGATTCCATATTCTCCGCTGGTCTCCTCATCACAGACAAATGCGAGATCGGCGGGGAGCTCCCCGCACCGCTCGATCAGGCTCCTGCAGGCCCAGAGAATGGCCGCACAGCCCCCTTTCATATCGGTCGCCCCCCTGCCAACGACCGATTCCTCCGTGAGCCCCCCGGAGAACGGATCGCTGTCCCATCCCTCGGGCAGCGCAGGAACCACATCGACGTGCCCGCAGAAGAGGAGCTTTCCTTTGATCTCCCGGGAAATGAGGTTATCTCTCCCGCCCGGTCCCCGGATGACCGTGGTGGGAATCCCACACATTTCGGTGAATCCGCGGATGTATTCGATCACGTCCCGGGTATCTCCGGGCGGGTTCTCGCTCCTGATGGAGACCAGGTCGGAACAGAGCCGGGCGACGTTCATAACGGGGGCGAATCAGGCCTTCACCCTGAATTCCTCGAACAGCATCGCAAGCGAAGCGTCATTGTACAGCGATTTCAGAAACTCCGCATCAAAGAGCTCCTCGATAAGGGAGCGGTAGATGTGGGGGAGAACCGGCTCCCTGCTGGTGCGATCGAACACGATCCGGAAACTGATATAGCGGGCTTCGTCCTCCTCATCGTATATTCTTCTCCAGAGCGTGGGGAGCCCGGCGTACTTTTCGGGATGCTCCTTCTTCAGCCAGGTGATGAATGCCGGGAACTTCGGACGATCACCGAGTTTTTCCTGGTCAACCCTGCACCTCAGGTATTCGCCGGTCATCATGACCCGCGGGGATTTGTAGTGGTAGGCCATGAGACCGACCGTATAATCGATGTGGGCGAGGGCATCCATGAAATAGAAGGCAAGCACGGGATGCCACATGCTCTCGTCATGCAGGATCAGGGATTTCTCATACAGGTGTTCCAGTATATGGACGTATTCCTGGTCTGAAGACATGAACCATCATTTGCCCCGTACGGTGATATAAATTCGCAACGTGCCAGGAATAACCGGCCATTTCCACGGTGGGATGAGGCGGATGACGGGCAGCCGGCTACCGGTAGAAGGGCTCGCGCCGCCTGACCGCCTCGATGAAAAGTTCGCGGAGAGCGGGTCCGGACATCCCCCGGATGTCGACGTGGTTGTCGGTCCGGAGCAGGCATGGCTTGAGCATGCCGTCCGATGTCACCCGAAGGCGGTTGCAGTAGGCACAGAACTCAGTATTGTGCAGGGGCCGTACCACTTCGACTTCCGATCCGTTGAAGCAGTACTTTTTCCGGTGGTGCATCCGGCGGGTGAGGATCTGGGTTGATTCTTCGACAAGCCGCTGCTCGAGCCCGTTGAGATCGCTGTGGAAGGGACACTCCTTCATCTCCATCAGCTCGATCAACTGGAGGATGAGATTCCGGTTCCCACCGACGAACCGGATGAATGAATCGACCTCGTGATCGTTGATCCCGTTCAGCACCACCATGTTCAGCTTCACCGGCGTCAGACCTGCAGCAATCGCTGCATCGATTCCTTTGAGGACATCGGGGAGGCAGTCCCGGCCGGTGATCTTCCGGTAGGTTCCAGGATCGAGGCTGTCGAGACTGATATTGACGCGGGAGAGCCCGGCCTCCTTCAGGTCGCCGGCAATGCCGGCAAGGAGGGTCCCATTGGTGGTCATCGAGCTCTCCATCCCCTCCGGCACCTCCCGGATGATCTCGAGGAGGTCAGGGCGGAGAATCGGTTCACCACCGGTAAACTTCACACTCCTGAACTCAAACTCCCGGGCGACCCGCATGATCTCGCCGATCTGCCGGGCGGAGAGAAGGCCGCGGGGAGAGATCTCCCCTTCTGCATGGCAGTACATGCAGCGGAGGTTGCATGCGGGTGTCAGGCTTATCCGGAGATTGCTCACCGGCCGGTTATACGGATCCTTCAGCTTCATGGGTGGTCACGAAGTTTTTTGCGATGATGTAGATCTCCGAACTCCCCTTCCGGGTAGCCCTGCTCCGGAAGGTCCGGACCGAGAGAAAGTGGTCCCGGATCTCTGCGAGGAACCGGTTGAAATCCTCGCCCTGGAAGGCCTTGACCAGGAAATTTCCTCCCGGCTTGAGGACCCTGCAGGCAAACGCAAGGGCATCTTCGCCGAGCGCCATGGCGCGGGCCTGGTCATAGCTCTTGTGGCCGGAGAGCTTCGGAGCCGCGTCGGAAACAACCACGTTGACCGTTCCGACCATCGATCTGACCTGACCGGGAAGCGACGGGTCGGTGAAATCGGCTACCAGGGTCTCGACACCGTCCAGGGCCGCTATCGGGGAGAGATCGATGCCGAGAACGGTACCGCGGGTGATGCCCCTGATGACCTGGAGCCAGCTTCCCGGCGCAGCGCCAAGGTCGACGACATTGTCACGCTCCCGGATGATATGGTACCGGTCCTGGATCTCGATGAGCTTGTAGGCTGCCCTGGACCGGTATCCTTCCTTCATCGCCCGGGTATAGGCGCTGTCCCTGCCCCACTGCGAACCCATCGCTCCGATCTCCCCACCACGCTCCCTGCCCCTGAAATAAAAGGAGATATTATTAAAAATGTGGTGGCATAGTGTATAGTGAGTATATAAGGGGTGAATGATGTTAAAAGCAACGATTGATGCAGATATTCTCAAAGAGTCCATAGATGCCCTGTCGGCACTGGTGACCGAATGCCGCCTCCATACCGATGAGAACGGGATGATCACCCGGGCGGTCGATACCGCGAATGTGGCAATGGTCTCCCTCACCCTGAAAAAAGAGGCGTTCGAATCGTATTCCTCATCGAAAAACGAGCTCGGGCTCGACATTGCCAAGATGAAGAATATCTTTTCCATGATGGGAAAGAACGATATCATCACCCTCGAACTCCCGGAAAACAGCCATAAGCTGAAGATCAGCTTCGAGGGATACCGCTACTCGCTCACCCTCCTCGACCCGAATACCATCCGGAAAGATCCGAATCCCCCGAATATCGATCTTCCCGGTAAAGTGGTCCTCCCGGGAGCAGAGCTGAACAATGCCATCAAGGCGGCGACCGTCGTGTCCGACAAGATTGCACTCGGGATCGACCCGTCGGCCCAGATCTTCTACATGACCGCCGAGGGGGACACCGACCATATCCGGCGGGAGTTCGGAAAAGACGAGGTCAACTTCATCAACGGTGTCGAGACACGCTCGCTCTTCTCCCTCGATTACCTGAAGGACATGGGCCGGGTGATGAGCAGGGCCGCCGAGGTTGAAGTATCCCTGGGCATCGATCACCCGGCTAAGTTCTCGTTCTACATCGCTGCCGGAAACGGTCATGTCGAGTACCTGCTCGCACCCCGGATTGAGGCAGACTGAATGCGGGTCGCCCTTGAACTGAAAGACTTTGCCAAATACCCTTTTTTAAAAGAATCGCAGCAGTTCATGGGCAGGAATGCCGATTCTATCGAAGAATTTCTCAGGTCCAACTCCGGAAAGATCGCACTGCGGCATGCCATGGATCGCATCCGTGCCGCGCTCAGGCCGTCGGGGCAGCGGGACCGGGAGGAGGATCTCCCCTCCGATGGCCTGGGTGTGAAGATCTCGGTATCGGGATATGTGCTTGCCCGGATCATCGTATCATGCGCCGGGGACCGTTCACTCGTGGAGCGGCTCGCCCGCTACGAGGCCCAGCGGGCGTTCCGGTTCCTGATCGATGAGGAGGAAGAGAAGAGGTTATTCGTCGCCGGAAGCATTGGCATGAATGGTGCGGGCTCAGACCTTCCGGTCATCCAGTACGTCGAGATCGTCGCCGGTCTTCACGAAGAACGGTGGAGACTCGTGAACCGTGATGTGGAGAGCGGGCAGGTCAGGATCACCCCAGCGGAAATGAACGAGCTGCTCAGGGAACAGGTGCGGGTGATCCTTCTCCGCCAGCTTCCCCTCCGGGTCCCGGAGACGGTCTGCAGCCTGCTCCAGCCCCAGACCGAGGAGATCCGGGGTATATTCCAGCAGACGATGCTGGAACAGTTTGGGGCCGTCGAAGAAGATGCATTCCCTCCCTGCATGCAGGCACTCATCGCGGCACTGACCGGTGGCACCAATATCCCGCATGCAGGTCGGTTTGCCCTGACCGCGTTCCTCCACAATATCGGGATGGCCCCGGCAGATATCATCGCCCTCTTCTGCAGGGCACCGGATTTCGATCTCGGAAAAACCCAGTACCAGGTCGAGCATATCTCGGGACGGGGCGGTACGGAATACACGGCGCCATCCTGTGCCGCGATGAGAACCTATGGGATCTGTGTGCACAGTGACCGCCTGTGCGAGAAGATCAACCACCCCCTGAACTATTACCGCATCAGGAAAAAGAAGGGAAAGAAGCCTGAGCCTGGTGAGTCTACCGGAACTTCTCAATCGTGAAATAGCCTGCCACGCTCACCACGATGATGAAGCCGATGATTGCGGCGAGGAAGGCAATCCCCTGGTCCAGCACGGCAGGAAGCGCCAGGAGAAGGGCGATGAAAACCACAAAAGAGACGGCGGCTGCGGCGATATCCTTGATCCGGGGGTCCATACCCTGGGTTCTGGTCTGCATGACTATCTTTGTACCCTGCCCGGCCTTATTGATTTCGAGCGCAATCCCGCCGGAACCCCGGGGCAGGTGAGCAGAAGGGGATTTAAACCGGAGGGACGAAGATAGGGATGACCATGACCACAGAAGAACGGGACGACGCGCTGGTTACCCTCCGCGCCGCGGTTGACCAGCTCGCCCGGACCATGCATCCCTCGCTCATTCCCGAAGTGGGGACCAATATCGTCTACGCGGTCCGGAACGCCCGGTCCCCCCAGGACGTCGCGGCAGTCGAGGGGAGAATTGTCAGGGCGGGCGGACGACCGACACCGGTCGGCCGGGTCGCATTCGGGGCGAGCGATCATGTGGCGCGGATCGTGCTCACGGTGATGAAATTCGATCCCGGTATCCGGAGTGCCGCCAATATCCGGTATTCTCCGGAGGTCATAGCCGTCATCGAGGATCTCTTCCTCGAGGTCTGCTCTTTTGACCGGGGGCAGGAACCTCCGGGCACGAAGACCATGGACTGGGGCGTGGCGTTCTGCTGCAAACACGGCGTTCCCGACGTGATATTTGACACCGGTGCGGTGGGAAAAGAAGCGATGGTCCGGATCCTCGGGGAAGATCCCCTTCAGGTGGTCACCACCATCGGAACGATCAGCAGCCGGATAGTTCCGGGAGGATTGGAGTAACGATCCGGATGCAACGACATAAATTTATTAAGGCTGGGAAATGCATAATTTAAGAACAAACCGGAGAAGGTTGCATGGGTATCAAACCGACCTACATCAAGGCCCTGGGATCGGAGCTGCTCTCGGGATACGGGAACAGGTTCTCCAATAATTTCGATGAGAATAAGCAGATCGTTGCTGAAGTTACCACGATTGAGAGCAAACGCGTACGGAACCGCGTGGCCGGATACATCACAAGAAAAATAAATACAGGAAGACACTAGATTACCCTCTTGTATGTTCGAGGGAGTTCTTCCTGCAATCATCACTCCTTTTAAAAGAAATCTTGCAATGGACCTCGATCTTGAGGGTCTTGCGTCCAATATCGAGTTTCTTATTGAAAACGGAGTACACGGTATCGTCCCGTGCGGGTCTACCGGTGAATCGGCAACGTTGAGTTTTGAAGAGCACGAGCAGGTGATAGCTGCAACCATCGAGGCAGTGAACGGGAGAGTTCCGGTGATCGCCGGGACCGGTTCCAATAACACCGCCGAAGCAGTCCAGTTCACGAAGGCGGCACGCGATCTCGGTGCCGACGGGGTGCTGGTCATCAGCCCGTACTATAACAAGCCCAACCGATCAGGACTGGTCAAACATTACACCATCCTCGCGGACCTGGACATCCCGGTCATCGTCTATAATGTCCCGGGGAGAACCGGTCAGAACCTGACCCCGGACCTCGTCATCGAGCTTGCCCGGCACCCGGGGATCGTGGGAATCAAGGAAGCCTCGGGAGACATCGGGCAGATATCGAGAATCATCGAGGGGACTCTCGATGAGGACTTCGCCGTGATATCCGGCGATGACAACCTCACCTTCCCCATTCTCGCTCTTGGGGGGAGCGGGGTCATTTCCGTCGCCGCAAACATCGAGCCGGGGAGAATGGTTGCCATGTTCGACGCATTCTGCGAGGGAGACTTCGAGAGCGCACTCGACTTCCACTACGAGCTCTCACCCCTCCTCCGGTCGATGTTCATCGACACCAATCCCATCCCGGTTAAGAAAGCGGTCGAGTTGCGGGGAATGGCGGCCGGCCCGGTCAGGCTGCCCCTCGACGAGCTCGATGAGGTGAAGACCGGCCAGCTCCGGGAGGTTCTCGCCTGCTATGATTAAGGTCGTGGTCTGCGGCGCTCTCGGCCGGATGGGATCAACGGTCGGGCGGCTCGTCAACGAGGCCCCTGATATGGAACTTGCCGGCGGCATCGATCTCCGGGCGGGTTCGTTCTACGGTGTCGAGGTTACAGAATCGGCCGGTATCGGTATGTTCCTTTCAGAGCAGAAGCCGGATGTCCTGATCGATTTCACCGCGCCGGCGGCCACCGTCGCGACCGTCAAAGCCGCTGCCGCTGCCGGCACCGCACTGGTGATCGGCACCACCGGGTTTACCCCTGAGCAGCGTGCCGAGATGGCCAGGGCAATCGAGGGGGCTGTTCCGGCAGTCATCTCGAGCAATTTTTCAATCGGGGTGAACATCTTCTGGCAACTGCTGCGGGAGGCGGCCCGGCTGATTCCCGGGTATGATGTCGAGGTGATCGAAGCCCACCACCGTTACAAGAAAGACGCTCCCAGCGGAACGGCAAAGACCATTCTCCAGATCCTCGATGAGGAACTGGGGGTGCGGGAGAAGATGTACGGACGGGAAGGAATGAGAGAGCGGGGCACGGAGATCGGCGTCCACGTGATCAGGGGCGGGGATATCGTGGGGGACCATGCCGTGCTGTTTTCGGGCAATTTCGAGACCATCCAGCTCTCGCACCGGGCGTACGACCGGGCGGTCTTTGCGCACGGAGCCCTGAAAGCCGCATCGTGGGTAGTCGGTAAAAAACCGGGGATCTACGGCATGGACGAGGTGCTCATGCTGAAACAGTCCCCGGCGAAATGACCATATAGAAACATATTTCTTTTTCTGTCAAAAACCGGTAAGGGAGAATATGACAGCGATTGTTGACAAGGAAAAGTGTACAGCGTGCGAGACCTGTGTTGACGAGTGCCCTGCGGCCGCAATCACCATTGAGAACGAGAAGGCCAAAGTGGATGCGGAACTCTGTGTCGATTGCGGCTCCTGTGTGGATGTCTGTCCATCCGAGGCAATTACCCTGGAATAAAGAACAAAAACAAACTATTTAATTACTCCGACAAGATAAAACCTCTTACCTATGATTAATGTCGGAGTGCTTGGTGCCACAGGAGCTGTAGGGCAGCGGTTTGTTCAGCTTCTGGCAGAGCATCCCTGGTTCAATCTCACGACGCTTACCGCATCAGAGCGAAGTGCAGGCAAGCTGTACCGCGATGTGGTGAAATGGCGTCTCGATGTACCGTTTCCTGAACAGGCCGGGGATATCAGGGTTAGCCCGACAGAGGTTCAGAGCCTGAAGGATGTGGACCTTGTGTTTTCAGCCCTCCCGGCAGAAATCGCCGGAGGCATAGAATCCGCCTGTGCCCGGGCGGGCCTGGGGGTCTGCAGCAACGCCAGTTCACACCGGATGGACCCTGATGTACCTCTCGTGGTCACCGAAGTGAACCCGGACCATCTCGGCCTGATCGATGTGCAGCGGGACCGCGGACAGGATGGGTTCATTGTGACCAATCCCAACTGCTCGACCATCGTAATGACGCTCGCTATTGCCCCGCTCCGGAATTTCAGGTTCAGCACTGTCACGGTCGCGACCATGCAGGCCGTTTCAGGGGCAGGATTCGAGGGAGTTCCGGCGATGGGGATTTTCGACAACATCATCCCGTATATCGGCCAGGAGGAGCAGAAGATGGAGACCGAAACCCTCAAGATCATGGGAACGCTCGATGGCGGGACGGTGAGGCCGGCACCCTACCGGGTAAGTGCAAGCTGCCATCGGGTACCGGTGATTGACGGTCACACCATGGCAATCTGGGCCGATATAACCGAACCGGTTGACAAGGTCCGGGAAGCCTTCCTGAACTATGCCCCTCCGATCCCCTCCCTGCCGACCCTCCCGGAGAAATCGGTCCACTATCTGACCGAGCCTGACCGGCCGCAGCCGCGCCTCGACCGTATGCGGGGAAAAGGGATGACGGTGTCGGTCGGCAGGATCCGTGAAGGAATCCGGTTCGTCGCCATGGGGCACAACACCATCCGCGGTGCTGCGGGCGCCTCCGTACTGAACGCAGAACTGATCTCTACCAAGAACTATCTCTGACAGGGGGATATTCCATGCTGAAAGACAACACAGTATTCGTCGGCAACAAACCGGTAATGAACTATGTTCTTGCGGTCGTCACCCAGTTCAACAATGGTGCATCGGAAGTAGCAATCAAGGCACGGGGCAAGGCCATCTCCCGGGCGGTTGACACGGCCGAGATCGCACTGAACAGATTCCTCGAGAATGTGAGCAAAAAAGAGATCTTCACATCAACCGAGATCATCGACACCGACAGCGGGAAGACCAATGTTTCAAGTATCGAGATCGTACTCATCAGCCATAAATAACCACTCTTTTTCGTCCGGTTGCGGCATCAGGTAACCCCGAAGTTCAATGGACCTCCCCGTGGGTTCAGGAACGTAACTACCAGAAAGGATATATCTGGCGGACCAGCACCTAATAAGCAATGAAAGGCTGGGCCATCGCGGTATGCCTTCTTTTTACAGCAGCACTCGCGATTCCTGCACCGGCAGCGTCTCCGGATAAGTACGGGTACGTCACCATCCACGATGTCGATATCACCCTCTCGGGTGATCAGGCACATATCAGGGTCAACTATACCCTTGACGAACCGACCCGGGTCATCGTACTGCTGCTGGGCAAGCAGGATCTCAAGTCGAGACTCCTTACCGTCCTCAACTACCCGGACGCGGAGGTAGAGTCCATCGAGCTCGACCGTGCCGACCTGCTGGTCGATGACGTTTCCTATTCCTATGGCCGGGGTGTGTACTGGTTCCCCGAACACAGGTTCAACGGTGTCATTCCGTATCTCCGTGTCACCACTCCCCAGGTATCCCGGGAATTTGTGGCGGCAGACGGAATTCCGAACGGTATCGGGTACTTCGATACCTGATCCCCGAAATCCGGACCGTTCTGTTTTACATCGGGATCCCGGTATCCTCCTTCCCGGGACAGCCCGGTGGCAGTTCCGGGGCCTTCCGCCCGGACCATGATTCTGCAGGGAAGTTACCCCGCGTAATCCTGGTGCCGGAGATGGTCCGGGAGGCACCACGCTGCCCCGGCGGGCCACATTCCCCTTTTTTCATCGTGTCGGGTTTCAGGAAAAAGAAGCACCAACCGACCGCATTATCAGCATGACCTCGCCGCTGCGGATTTCAACCGACCCCGGGGTCGGAGAGCACCGGCATTCTGAAAAATGTCTGGTTCTTCAGATCAGCTCGATAATTTCCGGGCCTTCCCGGGCACTCAGATACTTGTTGACCATGTGCTGGATTGCCACACCGGCAAGGGCACAGATGAGGCCGCCAATGGTCCCGTAGAAGATATACTGTATGGCATTTGCCGTGCTGTAAGGGAAGTCGGGGACATTGCTCACCGCAATTGCGTAGATGCTTGCCCCGTAGGCGATGAGGCCGACGGCACCGATAAAGAAGGGGAAGACGATGACTTTTCCGAGACTCGTCCGGTCATGGAAGAAGTTATCGATGACGATGCCGGCCGAGGCAACGATCCCGGCCAGCGCGAGCCAGAGGACACCGCCGTACACGAAGATCAGCAGGTAGATCAGGATTCCTACTTCGGCGTAGTAGATGAGGATGTTCATCAGTCCCATCACCACGCCGATGATGACGAGCAGGATCCCTGCGATGTAGGTGATAAAGGAGAACCTCGCCCGGGAAAGCGAGGTCCTGAGCGCATCACCGAATCCCTGGAAGAGTTCGTCGATCCCGAGCCCCCGGTAGAGGAGGTAGATCCCGATAGCCCCGACGACAATGACCAGGGCGAGCCCGGTTCGGCCGAGGAAATAGGCAATAGGGTAGAGCAGCATCAGGAGGCCGAGGGGGACAAGAACCAGCCGCGCCACCTTGGGGTCGTTGAAGAACTTCTTGAAGAGATAGTAGGTCCCTTCAAGGTTCGGCAGCTGGCTGACGATCACCCGCCGGATTCCGGAGACCGGGACGCGGGACTGTACGAGGGGAAGGACAAATTCATCCTCGGCGCCATCCGTGACCACGATACAGTTCGATGCCCCGGTCTCCCTGACCAGGCGGTCAATGGATGCGGCAATCTTCCGGTCCCCCTCCAGCATATGCATGTGGTTCCCTGAGACGAGGGCGATCTCGACCTGCTCGCCCTTCGCTGCTAGTTCGTCAAAGACCTGAATCGCCTGGAAAATGGCATTGACGTCCGAATCTTCAGGATCGGCGAGGGCGAGGGTGTTTGCAGCCCTGAGGCATGCCGCACGACCGGTTACCGGGCTCTCTATCTTTGCCTTGAACCCGATATCATCGTCCCGGTCGACACAAAGGACCAGTGTCAGCCCCTGCTGCATCACTATAGAAATTGTAATGAATCTATTAAATGATTCCGTCGGTTTTGCGGTGAAAAAAGGATTATATGAGTTTTGAGCGCTGGAGGAGGAGAATATCATCGGTCGTAAGCTTCTCCCCGGCCCGGAACATCTTGAAGAGGTGTTCGGCCTCCTTCCGGACGGCCTTCTGTTCCTTGGTGACCTTCGCTTTCTTTGTCTTCTTGCGAAGCCCCGAAATCACCTTGTCATAGTCGCGGAGCTCCTTCTGGCAGGCGATGAAGTACTTGTGCTCGGAATCGGCGGCTTCCTGCGCCTCGACAAAATTCCGGTGTGCTGCATCAGCCTCTTCCCGGGACTTGTCCGCTTTCCGGTAGGATTCCACCATCAGGTCATGGTGCTTCTGGGCGAGCTCGGCCATCTCGGTGACCTTCGCATGCAGCTCCGATGCTTCTTTCCGGAGGTCACGGGCGCTGGTGATCTTCGCCTTGATCTCCTTGTTCTGCTCAAGCTCGGCCTCCTGCTCCCGCACCGATTCCTTCATCTGCTTGATCTTTTCGATCAGTTCGCGCTCTTTATCGGTGGAGAAGACCTCGGTCTGCTGCCGGAATTCGAGGTGTTCGATCTGCTTCTGGAGCTCCTTGAGTCCCCGGTTCTTGATTCCGCCATGGTCCTTTTTGAAGGCCTCGATCTCCTCGAACATGGCATTGGCCTGTTCGTTGATCTCGTTTCGCCGGTCTTTCAGGGCCTGGACTTCGTTGTTAAACTTGTCCCGGAGCTCCTTGTTTTTCTGGGCGTCTTCGACGAACTCACGCGTCTGGTTGTTTAATGCATTCCGCTCGCGGGCATGCTTGCTCGCCAGCGCATTGAGCTCATTTCTTCTGTTTTTGTGCTGTTCAGACTCGGCAAGAATCTTTTTTCGCTTTTCAATCAGTTCGTTCAGCATGCTTTACCAGCCTCGACATCAGTCGGGAGGACTATCCCCCGGGGGGCGGTGTGCCGGATGAGTGGATAACTACAGTCAACAGCAGGCGTCCGGTGCGCACAGGTATCCCTGCGGGAAGCGGTAAAAGAGAGACTCTTCCGCAGTGACGGAAACCGGGCATCGGAACGCACAGCGTTCACGATTTTGCGCGAGCCCTTGTTCAACTGTCGGTCCATCATGTTCAACTCCCGATACCAGAAGGGTCCAGAAAACCGGACTTCCGGATGTTTCAACCCTTCACACAGCACACGCGGGTTTTGTGAGGGATAATCCAGTGGATTTCTATTATGTAAAAGACATCCTGTGACTTAATGATTTCGTGCGTCGAAAAAGAGGGTCGATCAGGGTATTGTACCCGATTCCGAAGGTGATGGTGGCATTCCGGTATTGGTGGCAGATGTACCGGGGCAGTTGTTAATCAAGGTGGTTATAAATTTGTTTTTTGTTCGGTAGTTATCCAACCCATTCCAGCAGGTTACCTCCGCTCGCAAATTCCCGCGCCTTCCGGTTCTTCGGGAGCTGCGGGACCTTCGGGTTTTCAACCTTCCGGACCTCCTCCTCAAGAACCTGCTTGTAGGAGACACGGTTTCCAAGAATCTTTCCAGTCTGGACACCTGTCATGATCGCGAGGACGCGTATCTTGCCCTCCATCTCGTTCCTGACACGCGCACCCCAGATGACATCTGCGTGCGGGTCAAGTTCGTAGGTGAGCGAGGTGGCGACATCCTCGGCATCAGTCAGGGTCAGGTCGCTTCCACCGGTTATGTGGATCAGGCTTCCGGTTGCTCCGCGATAGTCGATATCGAGCATCGGGTTGCTCAGGCATTCCCTTACAACACTCTCAGCTTTGTTCTGCTGTTTGCTCTCACCGACCAGCATCACCGCAACTCCGCCCTTGCTCATGATGGCACGCACATCGGCGTAGTCGATGTTGATGAGCGAGGGTTCGGTAATGGTCTCGCTGATCCCCTTGACGGTCTCGCCGATAAGCTGGTCCATGACCGAGAAGGCCTGGCCAAGGGGCAGGTTGGGCACGAAGTTCTTGAGCCGGTTGTTATCGAGGACGATGACCGAATCTGCAGCGGCGGCAAGCGCCTCCAGTCCATCCTCGGCACGGAGCAGCCGGGCCTTCTCAACCTGGAACGGGTAGCTGACCATGCCCACGACGATTGCACCCTGGTCTTTTGCGACCTGGGCCACGACCGGGGCCGATCCGGTACCGGTTCCGCCACCCATTCCTGCTGTGATGAACACGAGATCAGCGGACTCCAGGAGGGCCTCCAGGGTCGGACGTGCCATCTCCGCGGCACGTTTGCCGATATCGGGATATCCGCCTGCGCCCAGTCCCTTGGTGAGGGATTTGCCGATCAGCACTCGCTTGTCGGCCTGGATCATGTCCAGGTGCTGCTTGTCGGTGTTGATGGCAATGGTTTCAGCGCCGGCGACTCCCATGTGGTGGAGCCGGTTGATGGTGTTATTCCCTGCTCCTCCGCAACCGATGATCAGGATCCGCGGCTGGCCGATGAAGTCATCATCGACAGAATTCGCGGAATTTTTCATCTCTTTTTCAATTTCTGCGTTTTTTAACGCTTCATTGATGATGCTCTGCATTTCTGACCTCCTAAACCTTGAATGAAACCTGGTCACTCTCTTTTAAGACACGGCTTGCTCGTTTCTCAATGAGTTGGCGGACCGCATCCCGGACTGCTTCAGAGACGGTAGGAAACTCCCCCGCTTCCACCATCTGCTGGAGCATCTCGATCTGCTGGTCGGGAAGTCTGAGCGTGATACGTTTCATGATTTGTGTCCTTATATGACAGTTGTCAGACAATTGTCTGTCAATTGTCTGTCATAGAGCTACCATTTGTCTGACTTAAGCAGATGAATCCTACTTACACATTATAGTATATAAATGTATCGATATCAGGGGTTCAATCGTCGTGCACATACCTTAATGTCGGGCTGACACCAAAAATTCAGGGAACGGCAGGGTATCATACGTGAACGGTTCATTTCCCGAAAAGGTGGTGCACGGGGGAAAAATAAAACAGATCCGGGAAGATACCGGACGGGCTGTCATCGATTTTTCGGCAAACCTGAATCCTTTCGTCCCCCCGGTCTCTCCTGACTTTTCCCCGGATCTCCTGGGCAGCTATCCTGATGACCGGTATATGGCAGTCAAGGAGGCCATATCAGCGAGGTTCAACCGCCCGGTCGATGAGATAGCAGTCGGCAACGGTTCGATCGAACTGATCCGCGTCTTCTGCCTCGCAACCCTCTCCCCGGGAACACGGGTCCGGATCATGAATCCGACCTTCGGAGAGTATGAACTATCGGCCCGCCTCGCCGGGGCGCTGCCCGCGTCACCCGCAGAACGGGCACACGTCCGGTTCATCTGCAACCCGAACAATCCGACCGGCGATCTCCTTCCCCGCAGGGATATCCTGGATGCGGCGGAACGCTGCTCCGGCGGGCATCTCTTTGTTGACGAAGCATTCATCGAGTTGTCGGACCCTGCCCAGAGTGTGGCCGATGTGCGCGACCCGGCCCTGTTCATCCTCCGGTCGCTCACCAAATGTTTCTCTGTTCCCGGAATCAGGTTCGGATACGCCTTCGGCGCTCCCGATCTTGTCCGGAAGGTCGAGACCATCAGGCCCCCCTGGAGTGTCAATACCTTTGCCGAGCAGTTCGCCCTCGCCGCATTCCGCGTTTTTGACGGTCTTGAAACATCCCGGAAAAAGATCGCTGCGGAACGGGTGTGGCTGGTACGCGAACTCTCCCGGTTCAGCCTCACCGTCCATCCCTCGGCAGCCAACTTCCTGCTGCTCACCTTTCCGTCCGATGTAGGCTCCCTCTGCACCCGGCTGCTGGAGAGCGGCATCCTCGTCAGGGACTGCCACTCCTTCGGTCTGCCGGATTCGATCAGGATCGCGATCCGGACCCGCGATGAGAACCGCATCCTTGTCGAGGTGCTTGAACGGTGCTTGCGCTGATCCTTGCCGGCGGAGGCGGGACCCGCCTTGATCTGGGAGAAAAACCGCTGGTGACCATCCGCGGAAAACCGATGATCGAGTACGTCATCGATGCCTTCACCGCAGAAGGGCATGACATTGTGGTCGTGCTTTCCGGAAAGACACCATTCACCCGGAACTGGTGCAGTGCCAGGGGGATCCCCTGTCTCACGGCGTCCGGTGCCGGGTATATCGAGGATATTGCCGAGGCTGTCGGCATCCTCGGGATAACCGGTCCGTTCTTCACCTGTGTCGCCGATCTCCCCTGCCTCCGGCCGGAGATCATCGGGGAGATCGTGTCCCGGTACCAGGAGTCGGGGAAGGAGGCCTGCTCGGTCTGGGTCCCCCGCGACCTTGCCGGCACATCCGGATGCCGTTCATCCTATGCCGGGACCGTGAGCGGGATCGCCGCCTGTCCTGCCGGGATCAATATCCTCCGCGGGGATCTGATCGAACGGCCCCAGGACGAGCTCCTCCTCCTCATCCCTGACAGGAGCCTGGCCTTCAATATCAACACCCGGGAGGACCTCGCCCTGATCCGGACCCTAATGCGAAATCAGGGAAAGCCCTGATCCGGCCTGTGATGGCCTGAAAAAACCCAATTTTTCCATTGTTGGAGAATTATATAAAGGATCATCACCCAAGTTATTTATATGCAGGTCTTTCGTGAAGTCGAGCTCGAAGGGCACATCATCGATTCAGGTATCATGACCCGGGTCTTTGACCGGATCATGGACAAGGGCGGCAACTTCGAGATCATCGTCTTTGATGTCGGAAAACGAAAGACCGACCCGAGCTATGCCCGGCTCAGGGTGAATGCGGACAGCGAGCAGCAGCTCTCGGCAATACTCTCCGAGATACACCGCTATGGCGCCCGAATGCTCGAGGAAAAGGATGTCTCTGTCGTGCCTGCCGAAGGGGACTGCATCGTTCCCAAGGGTTTCTATTCGACCACCCACCACCCGACCTCGATAACGTTCAGCGGCAGACTCCTGCCGGTCCAGCACATCGAGATGGACTGCCTGATCGTGGTCGACCCGCTGGAAATGGTTGGCCGGTGTACCCCGCTCTCCAAGCTCAGGAAAGGGGATCTGGTTGTGGTCGGCGAGGATGGCGTCCAGGTTATCCCCCCTGAACGCCCCCGGCAGCTCTCCCACTTCGAGTTCATGCACGGCACCGTCTCTCCGGAACGCCCGAGCGAGACCATCATCGCCAAGGTTGCCGCCGAGATGATCGACCTCAAGCGGAAGGGAGGAAAGATTGCGCTGGTCGGCGGACCTGCGATCATCCATACCGGCGCCGCACGCTCCCTTGCAGCCATCATCAGGAAGGGGTACATCGACGTGCTGTTTGCCGGGAATGCGCTGGCGACCCACGATATCGAGTTCAACCTGTACGGCACATCGCTCGGGATGGACATCTGCACCGGGAAGCCGGTTACCGGGGGGCATAAGAACCATCTCTATGCCATTTCAGAGATCATGCGGGCGGGGTCCATCAGGAAAGCGGTCGAGAACGGGGTGATCACCGGGGGTATCATGTATGAGTGTGTCCGGAGAGAGATTCCCTACGTGCTTGCCGGGTCTATCCGCGACGACGGCCCGCTTCCCGATGTGGTCACCGATGCCATGGCCGCACAGGACCGGATGCGGGAGCACATCACAGACTGCAGCATGGTCCTGATGGTGGCAACGCTGCTCCATTCGGTCGCCGTCGGCAACTGCCTGCCCTCCTATGTCAAGACCATCTGTGTCGACATCAACCCCGCATCGCTGACGAAGCTGATGGATCGGGGAACCATGCAGGCGATCGGGGTGGTGAGCGATGCCGGGACGTTCCTTCCCCTGCTGGAAAAGCAGCTCGAGCTCCAGGCAGCCCGGAACAGCCAGACCGTTTCGCCCTGACCGGTCTCCGGAACTCTTTTTTTCGGGGGTGGCTGCCGAACCAGCAGATAGCCGGTTCACGGCGTCTCTGTCCTGCCCGGACCGGAGTTGACCTGCAGGGATCCGTGGGTCCGGACTTACCGGGTGAGCGGCATGCAGTAGGGCATCTCCCGCGAGAGAACAGATTCCCACTCATCGCGGCACCTGCATCCCTTTTCGAATACATCCACGAGGAGTCCCCTGTCGTTCGAGAGTGAAAAATCGCGGATGGCCCGGACGATGTCGTGATCACACTCCCCGCAGTTGTGCGGACCGCGGGATCGGCCGCCCCCGAGCGGGTCACAACTTACGAAAACCGGTGCGGAGATCAGGAGCGAGAGAACGCTCCAGAGATATGGCGGGCGGTAGGCTCCCTTCTTCCAGTAGTATTCAAGCTCGGTACGCCGCTGTACGGTGCAGGGGTTCATGGAGATCATGTCTGCAACGCCGGAAACGGTCCGGATCGACTCCTCCATGTCGAGAAGGGCCTCATGCTCGGTCAGGAAGAGCGGTTTGTGGAGAAGGTATGCTTTGACCCCGGCTCCCGCGCTGCGTGCCTTTCGGACCGCGGAGAGGAAATCCTGCCAGGAGAAACCCTTGTCAATACATTTTTCCCGGATGAAATCGCTCGTGGTCTCAAGCCCCATGGCCACGGTGAGGGGGGTCTCCCATTCCCCGGTATCGATCCCGGCCCTGAATTCACCGAGCCTCCCGGCGTCGACAAACTCCGGACGGGTCTCGGCGATCACGAGTTTGCCCCTGAAGAGCCGGGCTGCGGCGTCCACCACACCGGGAGGAACTTCGTCCGGATCAAAAAAACTCCCCGAGGTATAGATCTTAACCATCCGGATCTCATCCAGCGGGTACCGGGTGCTGATCCAGTCCAGCTGGGAGAGGAGAAGCGATGCGAGACGGTCGGAGGTGGGTTCCATGTACCGCTCAAAACGGTAACTGCACATCCTGCAGCGGTTATGACGGCATCCGCCGGTCTTCAGGATAACCGTGAGCGAGGGGAGCACATCTCCCCGGTAATAGTCGCTGCCCTTCCAGCATGCAAGCGGTTTTTCCATGACTCCGGGACTCTCCTTTCCTTAGGACATGAAGCTATTTAGCCCCACCCATGGGACCGGTCAGCGCTCCCTGAACGGGTCCGCCGGATAGCACAATCCGGCAAGGTATTAAAGTCCGATGCCGAATTTTTATTCAGCTCTTGTTGCGCGAATTTGCGCATGATATGGTAGATACCGTGGGGAACGTGAAATGAGCGATACGGGAAGAACATCACCACTTATCCGGGTGCTGCTGGTGCTTCTGTGCATGGTTCTTGCCACCGGCCTGGCCCAGGCATACGAACTCACCATCGACGCCCCCACAACACTGCAGCGGGGAATGCCCCTCGTCGTCAACGGAACAAGCAATATTCCACCCGGAATAAGCGTGGAGGTCGTACTCTCGAAATCAGGTCATACGGTGGAGGAGATTGCGCGGGAGACGGTGACGCTCCAGGCAAACCAGGAGTTCTCGGTTGTTTTTGAAACCTTCGATCTTTCCCGGGGTATCTACAAAGTCGAAGTACCCCCCATCTCCGGCTACCGATATCTCGGCAACTCGGTCACCCTGCGGGTCATCGAGATCATCGATCGGAGCGATGAACTCCGGTTTACCGCTTTCCTGACCCAGGAGATGGACGGCACGCTCGATATCGCCGGCTCGATCTACGGCCTCAAGAATTCAGGAGTCCAGATTGAGGCGATCGGACCCGGCGGGGAGGTTGTTTTCGGTCCTGATTACGTCAGCACGAAAAGCGACGGGACGTTCGAACTGGAAATCCCGATCACCGGGCCGGGAGTCTACAACGTAAGTTTCTCCGATTACAAGGGTTACGTGGGCAGGGTCTCGGTCACCGTCATCGACATTCCCGAACCCACTACCCTGCCTACCACGGTGACGACCACCCTGCCGGTGATCAGTGCCTCCAGCCCTGCCTCGCGTGACGATCCGGCGGTATTCTCGGTGCAGACCGGGAGCAACAAGGTCCGCATCTCCACCTCCCCGGGCATCGACTGGGTGATGGAATATACCGATGCCTCCGGGGCAGTCCAGAAGGTCAATGTCAAGGGTGAGATGGATGGCGAAGAGGTCCTGGTCGACGGAACCGGGGGAGTCATCACGGTGACCGTGTATCCCTTCAAATACTCGGCCAGCGGAGAGGTTACGCTCTCGGTCCAGGGTGCATCCAGCGTCACTGCCGCGAGCGACGAGCCTGCCGGAACGACCGGGATCGGAAGTTCGCTCACCGAGTCAGCGCCCCTCTCCGCCATCGTCGTCATCTCCGCCATTCTCGCCGTCACATTCCTGCTGTTCCTCAGGCGGCGGTGACATTTTTTTTATGGTGGGACGACCAACCTGTATATCCGGGCCGGGGTAGTCTAGACCGGTAAGGCGGTGGCCTTGAAAGCCACTGGTGCCCTGCACCTCAAGAGTTCAAATCTCTTCCCCGGCGCTTTAACGAAAATTTACAGTCTCTTTTTTAAAATTATTCTTTAAATGGCGTTATTTTATGAGAAGACGAGGATAAGGGATCTTAACGGAGTATCAATAATGGATTTACTTGGCTTCGGGCATATATTCAGCATTCCAGAGTGCTGATAGAAACATCGCGTTCAGAACCTTTGAACCTCCTGCATCCAAATATTTTTAGTGGGTGCAGTCCATGGAGGAAACGAGGTGATGATTGTGAAAATCCATGGAATTGCATCATTCATCCTGTTCTGTCTTTGCATCCTGTCGGTTCTGCCAGGTACCGCTGCACCACTTTCAAGTATCGGCGGAAATGTCTTTTCATGGGATTATTCCACTGAAGATTTCCAATTGTCCGTGCTGCCATGGAGTCCGTTCTCCCCTGCAATCGTGCAGGCTGACGGCGGGAGCAATGTGTATATCAGCGACCTTGATGTCATCACCGAATACGTGAAGATCACCAACAAAGGCCGGGATTCGGTCGTGATGACGGGGTGGCGTCTCACGAACAAGGATGGCAGCAATACCATCCGGTTTATTGAATGGACGAATCCGGATGGTTCAAAATTCAATTACGAGCTCCGGGGCTATTCAACGGTCACCATCTACTCGCCCCGGGAGGGGAACCCGACAAGTACCAGTCTCTACT
>JAAEET010000067.1 GCA_013415565.1 Methanomicrobiales archaeon | reverse complement strand
CCATGGGGCATTTCGGATGATTCCCATCTCCCGCCTGAGTCGTTCCTCCCGGGCCGTATCCTCCCGGTAACGAAGGATATCGAGGATATCATCCGAGCGGAGATGGCAGAGGAGGGGTAGGACGCGGAAATGGATTCGTCCGGTCGCCGTATGCTCTTTCCGGTTACCGCTGTTCCTTCCTGATTTTCAGGGAACCCGCCATAGCTCTGCCCCGGGCGACAAGTCCGACAGAATCGATGAGGATCGCATTCCGGGGATTCCGGACGACCGTGACGGCCTTCATTCTTTCGAGGGAGACGATACTGTCGAGAACATCACGTTCCCCATACCCGGTTCTCTGGATGATCATCGCGGGTGTTGCTGAACCCTGATACTCTTCGGAGAGCAGCCATACAATCCACTCCTCCAGATCATGGATGAAGTCGGGCATAATGAGCATGGGAAATCGTCTGTTTACAATGGAAGGCAGGGGATAATACCCTTTTCCCGGTTTCCGGAGACCGCCGGGCCCGGCCCGGAGCTGCCGGCAGCAGGCACAAGGGATTTACCCTCCGCCCGTACAGGCTGATCCGGGAATAATCATGGTAGAGACTGCACCCTATGAGGAACAGGGAAGGATCGGTGATGTCGAGTTCCGGAAATACCCGGCACTGCGAATCGCCAGTGTCCGGGGCGTTCCGGAGAATGAGGCATTTGGATTCCTCTTCCGGTATATCTCCGGCAGGAACCGGACCCGGAAGAACATCCCGATGACTGCTCCCGTCATCTCCTCGGAAAAAATTTCGATGACCGCCCCGGTTATCTCGGATGACTCTTCCATGTCATTCGTGATGCCCGCAGCGTATTCCCTGGCAGACCTTCCCGAGCCGCTGGACAAAGAGGTGAAGACGGAGGAGATACCGGCTCGTGAGGTAGCGGTGATCCGGTTTCGGGGAAACGCGGACGAGGCATCGGTGGCTGCGATGACACGGCAGCTGATAGAGACCCTCAGGGACCACGATATCCCCATTACCGGAATCCCGTTCCTGATGCGGTACAATCCCCCTTTCATACCCGGAATATTCCGGAGGAACGAAGTCGGCATTGAGATACGGCGCACCGAGTAAGAGACAACAGATCCTTCCCGTTCAGAGTGGTATGTGAAACGGCGTTCAGCCTGCGGCCGATCCCTTCAGCCTTCTCCTTCTTCCTTCCGCTCCCTCATGGATGCGACGATGAGTTCGTGGGAACGGGCTGCGGCCTGCCGGACGTCCAGGATCGGGTCATCGAATTTCAGCCGGCTCAGGGCCTCCTTCGCTCTGGAATCCTGGAATCCCCCGAGGGCAACGGCCGCCGCCCTGCGGATGCATTCTTCATTATCGCAGAGTGCATCCAGGAGCCCGTCAACATTCCTCTGTGTTCTCATCGCGTAGACATCTGCAAGATTCATTGCTCTCTACCCCCTGTTTCTGGTCTCCCATCTCTGTTCTGATCCTTAATACTTTCGTCCTCCCGGTCTCCCCCGTCCGAGCTGCCGGGTTTCAGGGTGTCCTGGTGACGGTGGAATCCGATTGTTCCGAGCCAGGGGTTTCCTGCCCGGCTCCCGGGTCAAAGTCGGTTGAAACTCCGGGGTATCCGGCAACCGGGAGCTCTATACGAACGGCAGGCAGAGGTGGATTCATGGCTGCAGCATTCCTGGAATGAAGCGAAAGAATGTGCCGAACGGGAGGGAAAAGAGCTCGTGTTCCACAACTACGATACCAATGAATACATGGTATGTTCACCATCGGATCGTTTCGGGTGATTTGAGAAGGGACAGATTATCGAGCAGTAGTGCATCTGCATGCCGGCACGGCTCTCAGATGACGAGTTGGAGCAGAAAGAGCTGAGATTTCTTGAGGAAAATCCGGGATGGGCAGGCATGGACGGGGCATCCGGGCGTTAACCGGACCAGGGACATGAGAAAAGAGCGCCTTCCGCCGCAGTCACGCCGTGAACCAGGATCACTTTCCGGGCCTGGTGTCCGGGAGGCAGCCATCGTGCCGCGAACCGCTTCCGGTCACCAGCATTTCCCGCCTTTCGATTCGGGCAGGAATCTGGCGTGGGTTTCCCGCGAATATATCTGGGAAAATATTATAAGCGCTTCTATAAATTTTAACCTTATATAAAGGTGGTATGAACTATGAAACCTCTATTGGCTCTCTGTATATTGGCAGCCCTGGCGATCATTCCCTTCGCAGCCGGCGATGGGACCCCGGCGGTTACCATCGGGACCGAAGACGGGCTGGTCTACTACCAGGGCGATACCGTCCTGTTCAGCGGGATCTCTACTGCGGGAGACACGATCTATCTCTTCATGACCGCTCCTGGTCTCCCGGATAGCGGGGTCAGTCCCGGAAACCTCTTTCTCCCTGCAGAGACCGGAAACATCTCGACGTTCATGATCGTGCCGGTTTCTGATGATTCCAGCTATGCTGTGGTATGGGATCCTGCCATGGCCGCACCCGGGGGGGCGCCGGCAGGTTCCTACACGATCTATGCTTCTGCGGCGCCGGTGAACTTTTCCGACCAGAACGGAACGCCTTCTGCATCGGTGACCATCTTCCTCCTGGGATGGCCGTCTGCCGTTCCTCATCCCCACGCTCCGGCTCTGGTCACCATTCCACCGACACAAACCCCGATCCCCCTTCCAACCGCCACAACTCCATCCGGATCCCAGGTTCCTATTCCCCCGACCCAGGAGCCCTTCCCCATTCCCACCGCATCCGATCCGTCCGGGACGCCGATAACCATCCCGCCGACACAGACTCCCATCCCTCTTCCGACCCCTCCCGTGCCAGTCCCGCTTCCTTCAGCACCCTCAGGCCCGGGTCCGATATGGCCCCTCCCCATCATTACTGCTGACTTCGAGAGCTGGTCCGGGTGGCTCGTTGACCAGCTTGTGAATTTTCTCATCCCCTGAACGGGGGATTCGGACATTTTTTTAGGATTTGATTCACGGGAGCATCCCCGCTGATCGTGCCGGCCCTTTCTCCGCCGATCAAATACGCAAACTCTTATTGATCGCAGGAGAAATACTCGCCTGAACAGAGGTAGTTTTCCGTGAAGCATACCCGTTTGATTTCCCCGATCGTTCTCCTGCTCGGAATCGTCCTCTCCTGTGCCCTTCCCGGATTCGGCTCGGCGGTATCCCCCCTCCCTGAGCCCGGTTTATCCGGCGTCGTGATCACACAGGACCCTGCAGAACCCCTATCCTCCCTGCCGCTGAAGCCAGTCGCGGACTTTACGGCGGCAGCCGGTGCAGTGACGAAATTCAGCGTTTTCTTTGACGGGAGATCGTCAACCGGCGCCGACCTGAGTTACCTGTGGAGTTTCTCCGACGGCTTCCCGGTGTCATCCCCAACCCCGGTAAAATTCTACGATGGTCCGGCGGTGGACTTCGTGACGCTGAAGGTTGCCAATGCCGCAGGCTCAGACAGCGTGACCAAAAAGATAACCGTTGACGGAAACGGGGCGGTCACTGTCGAAGACTATCCCCCGAACCAGCAGGCCGATATCCGGGAGCCCGACCAGGAAGTCCCGGAACCATACCAGCCTTCCCCGGGGGCTGATTTCCAGCAGACCTACGCGGATGGAATGACCCTTCTTGCCACGGGAGACGCGGCAGGGGCCATCCAGGCGTTCGATGCATCGATCGCGCTCAATGACGCGTTCACGGATGCCTACCTCGCCCGTGGATTGGCATATTTCCAGAAGGGATACCTGGACCACTATGCCTTTGACGGAGGCGAAGAATTCCTGCTCGCAATTGATGATTTCACCCGTGTTCTTGACGAGAACCCTGACGATGTGACCGCCCTCCTCGGACGGGGGGCATCCTGGATCTATCTCGGCGAGCACTACAGCTGGCGGGCCTACATCAAGAACGCCACGGTGTTCGGGTACTATGATGCCGCCGTTGCCGACTTCAACCGCGTCCTCGATCTCGATCCCGAAAATATCGATGCCCTGAACGGCAGGGCCTACGGAACACTGGTGCGGGGGACCGGCAATCCGGCGGTCAAGGCCGACAGCGAACTGATCGCCGCAGCAAAGCGGGACGTGGATCGATCGATCGGGCTGAATCCCGAGAATCCACGGGCCTGGTTCATTCTCGGCCTCTACTATGATCACGAGGGGCTCTACCCCCATGCCATCGATGCGTTCACCCGGGCGATGGAACAGGACCCGGCCGAACCGTGGTATCCCGAATGGAGGGGCTACGAGAAGTTCAGGGACGGGAAGTACGCTTCGGCTATCCAGGACTACAATATCGCCATCGCCATGCACCCGGGATTCGCCCAGGCCTACAACATCCGGGGTATGACCCAGGCCATGCTCATGGCCGAGGACCGTACCCGGGAGCTCTGGGACTTCAACCAGGCGCTCGCGATCAATCCCGATATCTCGGAGTTCCACCGGAACTATGCCCTGGCGCTCGCCGACTGGAAGCGCTGGGACAAGTCCCTGAACGAGCATGCCGTCGACCAGCTGGATGTCGCCCTGGACCTGGATCCCTCCGATTACCGGATTTACTACGATAAGGCCCTGATACTCACGGCCCTGAACCGGAACCACGAGGCGGTTGAGAACCTGATCTCCTTCCAGCAGTACGCCCTGACCTCAAAGGAGATGGCGGACTCCTACGATCTGATGGCCTACCTGGGCTGGTTCCCGTGGTACAATACGGCGTGGGGATGACATTCGCCCTCCCCCCGACGATACCTTTTTTGGGCTTCTGACCGTTTTTCCCTCCGCCGCCACGGCATCCATCGGAATGCGATACGGGTAAGAACCAGGGAATTTTCCTGTTCGGCAATGTGATCCCTCGGCCCGTACCGGGGGAGATTCCATCGTGGTACTCTTTCCGGGGGCTGCGGCAGAAGGAAGCGAGAAACTGTCCTGGATCATTCAGTGCACGATGGGGGAGTCGTAATCGGGTGGAGCACGGCATTTCCGGCCCGCTCATCATTAGCAACGCTCTACCATCCTCCTGATGCATCGCCGAACATACCGTGGAAAAAGGTAATTTTCCCATCCGTCCGGTCACAGGAAGGCAGATCCACGCTCCCCGACCCGGGGTGAGATAGGGACTCGTCTGAACCTTCCGTGTCATTACCGGCAGAGGGGAGGTTGGGACTGGGTTCATCAGTCTGGCAGGGAGGGTTGAGGGTTGGAACGTTTCCGCTCCATGAGATTCCTCATCCGGTGGTTCGGTGAGGATTTTTTCTTCAGCCCAGGCACACGGACAGCTTTCCGTTACGATGAACAGGCGGCCGGCGTCATCAACGGCATTCGGGTGGAGTATCCCCAGTGGGATATCCCAGTACAGTCCCGCGATCCGGTGCAGCTTCCCGATTGGCGTGTCCGGCGGGCAGGTGTAGTAGTGCACATCCTCCTGGACATTATCCGCGGGACGGATGATCTCGTCGATCCGGGAAGAACGATCTGGGAACGGGCTGGTCGATGGAGCGTCACCGGAGGGTGACAGGTAGCGGGAAAGCAGGTCATCGGAACTCAGTGCCGCAACCGGTCCACAGACCAGTGCAGACATGAGCAGTCCGATGACAAGACAGGTGATACGTGTGGTGTGCTTCATGGTGGTTCCATTTCTTCACGATATGGCAGCGGTCACGGGCGGT
>JAAEET010000066.1 GCA_013415565.1 Methanomicrobiales archaeon | reverse complement strand
CGGCGTTCCGGATCCTGCATGCCCCCATCCATCCCCGGATCGAGGCCCATGTCTACCCCCTGATGAATTTCTCGGTTGCCGTCGACGATCATCTGCTGGGGGTGACCCACGTGATCCGCGGCAAGGACCACATCGCCAATACCCGCCGGCAGCGCTACATCTACGACTACTTCGGCTGGCCGGTCCCGGTCTACCGCCATTACGGCAGGATGGGGATCGAGGGGGTCATCCTCTCGACTTCCCAGATGCGGGAAGGGATCCGCTCCGGGACCTACCAGGGCTGGGACGATATCCGGCTCGGGACGCTGCGGGCGCTGGCGAGGAGGGGCATCCAGCCCGCGGCGGTGCGATCGGCCATGATCGAGATCGGGATCGGCGACACGGATATCTCGTTTTCCTGGGACAACCTCTATGCCCACAACCGGTCCATCGTGGACCCGCTGGCGGACCGCTACTTCTTTGTCCCCGACCCGGTCCGCCTGAAGGTCCGGGACGCCCCGGTCGAGACAG
Organism: Methanomicrobiales archaeon; assembly: GCA_013415565.1. Lineage (GTDB taxonomy): Archaea > Halobacteriota > Methanomicrobia > Methanomicrobiales > Methanospirillaceae > UBA9949. Next base: position 4,658 of record JAAEET010000066.1, on the reverse strand, counting down.
CCCTGCCGCTCCTGCACCCGAACGATCCCGGGCGGGGAACCCGGATGCTGCCGTTCCTGGGAGAGGTGCTCGTCCCGCGGGAGGAGCTCGGGAAAGCCCCGGAGATGATCCGGCTCAAGGATCTGTTCAACGTGCGGGTGAACGAGACGTTCGAAGGCTTCATCCTCAGTTATGCCGGCGACGACCTGGCCGAGGCCCGGGCAGCGAAGGCCCCGGTCATCCAGTGGCTCCCGGCCGAATCGTATCTCCCGGCCGTTCTCGAGACCCAGGACGGGCCGGTGACCGGGGCCTGCGAACCGGCAGCGGGAACGGTCAGCGGGAAGGTGGTCCAGTTCGAGCGGGTGGGATTCGCCCGGATCGACCGCGTGGAACCACAAGAATTAATTGCTTATTTCTGCCACAGGTAATTATTTCAGCCGCAAACGGGCCGGATCTCCCCGGTCCGGGGTGAATTTTCATGGTTACCAAATACCGGCGCTACTGGCAGATTGGCGATATCCTGATAAAATACGAGTTTGGTTCGATTCTCCAGCGGCTCTTCCCCGGTACCTACCGGTTCCGGCGCTGCAAGGAGTGCGAGGTGGAATCGGTTACCTCGGTCTACGAGCGGATGCGGCGTGCCATCGAGGAGCTTGGCCCCACCTTCGTCAAGTTCGGCCAGATCATGAGCACCCGGCAGGATCTGCTTCCCCCGGAACTGATCACGGAGCTGAAGAAGCTCCAGGACCATGTGGCTCCCCTTCCGTATTCCGAGATCCGGAAGGTCATCGAGAAGGAATGTCCCGACCTTGACACCTGCTTCCTCTCCATCGAAGAAAAACCGATTGCATCCGCCTCCATCGCCCAGGTTCACCGCGCCACCCTGAAAGACGGCACGCCGGTAGCCCTGAAAATCCAGCGTCCGGGTATCAAAGACGTCATCGAGACCGATATCCTGATCCTCGAGTCATTCGCCGAACGGGTGGAACGCTACTATCCCCAGTACCAGGTCTACAACCCACGAGGACTTGTCGCCGATTTTGCCGTCCAGATCCGGAAAGAGCTCGATTTTATCCGGGACGGCAGGAACGCCGAACGGCTCCGGATCAACATGCAGAACCTGGAGAAGATCCGGGTACCGAAGATCTACTGGGAGTACAGCACCCGGCACTTCCTGGTCATGGAGTTCATCGACGGAGTACGGATCGACCATGTCGAGGAGATCAAAGCCTTCGGGGTCGATCCCGGGGTGATAGCGGACCGGGGGTTCTATGCCTATATGCAGCAGATCTTCGAGGACGGGTTCTTCCATGGCGATCCGCATCCCGGCAACCTCCTGGTGTCACAGGACGGTACCCTGAACTTCCTCGATTTCGGGATTGTCGGGGTTATTTATCCCGAACGGCGGTTCTCCTTCATCCACCTCCTCACCTCAATGATCTATAAGGACCCGGAGCTGATGATCAAGGCCCTCGAGCATCTCGGCATTACCATCAACGATGGCGACCGCGATGAGCTGAAGGAGGATATCTACCGGGCGATGCTCGATGCTGAGGGGGAGGCAATCGGACAGTACAGCTTCACCAGCATGAGTGAAGGTCTGACCGAGACGCTCCGGCACTACCGGATCGTCATGCCCCAGAACCTGATGCTCATGCTCAAGGTGATCGTGATGGTGCTCGATGTGGGGGTGACCCTCGACCCCTCGTTCAACTTTGCCGAGAAGGTGGAACCTTATGTCCGGAAGCTGGGTCGCCGGGAGAATGTGCTTGACCAGGTGCTGTACCGGGCCAGCCACTCGCTCCTCGAGACCATTGACGGCATGTTCGAGGTGCCCCGGAACGTGAACAGGATGCTCCGGGCTTTCTCTACCGGTACGGTCAAGATAGATATCGTCGATTCCGACATCCTGAAACTGCAGCAGTCCCTGGATACGACCAGCGACAAGCTCCTGATCGGCCTGATCGTTGCCGGGGTGGTGGTGGGATCCTCCCTGGTCCTGAACGTCTCCGACATCAAGATTCCCCCTTTCGTCTTCTACCTTGCCGCCCTCGCCTACGTCGTGGCCATCATCATCGGGCTGTATACCATCTGGCACGTGATGGCGACGGCACGCCGGCGTACGAAATAAACGTTCAGCTGAAGTCTCTCCCTCATCGGGGTGAACAGAACCGGCCATCGGAATTCCGGATCCTGCACCCTGGGAGTATGGGGCATGCTGCCCTTCCAGCCCGGAGATGATGACCGCCCCCGCTCATCATGACAGCAGGCCGGATTGGCGGACACGCGGATTCAGTCTGCCGTTTCCTCTCCCCTGAAATAGAGGCTGCAGTGGCAGCTTCCGTCGTTTTCAACCTCGTCCTTGTGGTAGACGCAGGGGCAGATGATCTGGGCGTCCTTCTCCGGATCACCGGTGCGGAGACGACAGGGGCAATAGGCCTCGCCGTATTTCCTCCGGTTGCGGGCCAGACCCCGGATCACCACATCCAGTTTCTTTTCATCGGGATTCAGGACCCACCCGTGCTCCTTCGCATATTTCCGCGCCCATTCCAGTATTTCTTTCTCCAGTTCGTCTTCGGGCATCGTCACCTCTCCGCGCTCATGCGTTCCCTGAACGCTCGATATGGGCGATCATGGATAAAAAGACCTTCTTTCCGTCCTCGGATCCCAGGATCAGTTCCGATGCCCGTTCCGGGTGGGGCATCATGGCAAGGACGTTTTTCTCCCGGTTGAGGATCCCGGTGATATTCTCCATCGCACCGTTCGGGTTGCTCTCCGGTGTCAGTTCGCCTTCGGGGGAGCAGAACCGGAAGGCTATCCTCCCCTCGGTGGATAGTTCCCCGAGAACCTTTTCCGGGGCAACGTACCTCCCTTCCTTGTGGGCGATGGGGATCCGGATCACCTCGCCGGGCCGGTAGAGGGAAGTGAACGGGGACGCGGTCTGGTCGACCCGGAGACAGACCTCCCGGCAGATGAAGGCCGGGTAGGCGTTGATGGTAAAGACCCCGGGGACGAGGCCGCTCTCGGCAAGGATCTGCGCCCCGTTGCAGATACCGAGTACCAGGCGCCCGCTTCCGGCATGGGCCACGATGTCCTTCATGACCGGGGTGCGGGCGGCAATGGCCCCGGCCCGGAGGTAGTCGCCGTAGCTGAATCCCCCCGGGATGATTACCGCGTCGTACGCCCGCGGGAGTCCTGCCTTGTACCAGAGCAGGTCGGTGTCCACTCCGCAAATCTCGGAGAGGACATAGTGGGCATCCCGGTCGCAGTTGCTCCCCCCAAACTGGATGACCGCAAACCTCATCGGCGGACCTCGATCTCGTAGTGGTGGATCACCGGGTTGGCGAGCAGGCGCTCGCACATTCCGCGTGCCTTCTCCTCGGCATCCCGGTGATCCGCGGCATCGAACCGGATCAGGAAGACCCGTTCTGTTTTGATATCGTCGGTCGGGAATCCCAGGTTTCCAAGAGCGTGGGATATGGCCTTGGCTTCCGGATCGAGCATCCCTTCCTTGAGTCCAATGGTAATCGTCGCAAGAAACATCATTTCTGTTCACCTCCGGGGAGTGCCCGGGCCGCAACCTCCCGGTACACCGCGAGCACGTCCCCCTTCCCGAATCGGTACACGTCCTTGTCAAGCGATGTGCCGGTTGCCGTGTCCCACAGGCGCATCGAGTCCATGCTGATCTCGTCCCCGACGACAATCCGGTCCCCGTCCCAGCCGAACTCGAGCTTGAAGTCGACGAGGGTGATTCCGACACCGGCCAGGAACCGCTGCAGCACGGCATTGACCCTGAGCGCAAGCGCTTTGACCTCCGCCAGCTGGTCCCGGCTGAGCAGCCGGAGCGCCGTGACGATGATATCATCGTTGAGCATGGGATCGTGCCGGGCATCGTCCTTGTAGTCGATCACGATGACCGGGGGGTCGAACGCCGTCCCTTCGGGGACCGGGTAGTTCCTGGTGATCGACCCGGCAGCGATGTTCCGCACGATCACCTCGAGGGGGATCATCCGGAGATCCCGCACGATCATAGCCGCGTCCCCTTCCATCCGGACGAAGTGGGTCGGGATCCCGTGCTCTTCAAGGAGCGAGAAGATCTTTGCCGAGACCCTGGCGTTCAGATTCCCTTTCCGTGAGAGGACATCCTTTTTGCCGCCGTCAAAGGCGGTGATGTCATCCCTGAAGTGGACATAGAGTTGCCCCGGCACATCGGTCCGGTAGAGGGATTTTGCCTTCCCTGCATAGACGAGCTCGCCCTGTTTCACGTGGTATCCTCTCTCCTGATATGTTGGTCCAGTCTCCTAATAAGGGGTTCCAGCCGGGGGTGGAACCAGCCTTTCGCGATGAAGCGGGGGTAGATGCAGAGCCGCTCCCGGAGGATGCGGTCGCCGGCGATCTCCCGCAGCCGGTCAAGTTCAGGCCAGGGATGTTCGGGGTTGACGTAGTCGATGGTCAGGGGGGAGACCCCACCAAGGTCGTCGACGCCGCAGGGGATCAGCCGGCGGGCGTCGGCGAGGTTCGGCGGGATCTGGATGGCGATTTCCCCCGGGAGGATCTCCCGCGCCATCATGATCACCGTGCACATCTCATCGGGATCGACTCCTTTTCCGGCGGCCATGGGGGTTCCTTCTTTGGGGCAGAAGTTCTGGATGATCACTTCCTGGATATGGCCGTAACGC
>JAAEET010000065.1 GCA_013415565.1 Methanomicrobiales archaeon | reverse complement strand
CGATCCGCTTGCCATGGATGAGGGCATCCGCCACTTTTCTCCGTGCTTCATGGAGATCCTTCCAGACCGTTCTCCGGGAGACCCCCATGATCGCGCTTGCCTCCTCCTGCACGAGACCGTTCAGGTCAACGAGATGCAGGAGTTCCAGCTCTTCCGGGAGGAGGGTTACTGTCATTTCCTCCCCAACGGTGGTGCACCGGGGTGCATAACAGCGGACCGGCTTCCCGGGGTCCAGCCGCCGCGCTACCCGCGGTCTGCCTCTCCGTCGCATCCTTTCCGTCATCCCCCGCTCCTGCATGATCCCTCACCAGAGCTCGCGGGACCAATCATCCCAGAGGGTGGTGATTGCTTCTGATGCCGGAACGTGATACTCGGTCACCGGCCGTCCATTCCGGACCGCCTCCATGACCGCTTCGTCATAGGGAATTTCACCCCTGAACGCCACGTCCTCCCTCCTGCAGAACTTCCTGATATCCCCGGATATCCGGGGATTGAGATCGTGCTTGTTGATTACCACCGATACCGGTGTCCGGAGTGTGCGGCTGACACGGACCACCCGTTCGAGATCATGGAAACCTGACACGCTCGGTTCGGTGACCAGAAGCGCATGATCGGTTCCGGTAATGGTGGATATCAGGGGACAGCCGATTCCCGGCGGGCCGTCGATGAGCATCAGATCGCAGTCGCCATTCCGGGACAACGCCAGTTTCTTGATTTCCATAACCAGGAGTCCCGAATTCGCAGCCCCTGGCGCAAGCCGGGCATGCACCAGGTTGCCCCAGGCAGTCTCCGAATAGAAGATCTGCCCGCACATACGGGGCTGCATGCTCACCGCACCGGCAGGGCAGACCATCCTGCAGACCCTGCACCCCTCGCACCGGCCGGTCTCAACCCGATACGCTGCACCATGCGTCCGGATGGCATCGAAACGACAGGCGCCGATGCAGATCCCGCATGCCGTGCATACGGCAGGATCGATCGATGCGACCTCCATGCCCCTGAAATCCGTCCTCTCGAGAATCCGGGGTTTCAGGAGAAGCTCGAGATTGGCGGCATCCACATCGCAGTCCACCATGACCCGGGAGCGGGTGCAGATCCGGGCAATCGCACCGGTGACCACCGTTTTTCCTGTCCCTCCCTTCCCGCTGACCACCGCAAGCCGAATCATGCTCCCTCCACCAGTGACCGGCATAACCTGCCAATTGATTGGAAACGGTCGTACCAGGCAGCATTTCTGCGGGAGATGAGGTCGCCCGATCCCTGAATCTCGGCAATCTTCCGCTCGAACGGGATGACCGCGAGCACCGGGATCTCATGCTCTTCGCAGAACCGGTGAGCCGCCTCATCTTTTCCGTCGCTCCGGTTGATGACCACGCCCGAGGGGATGCCCGTCTGTATGGTCACATCGTGGGCAAGCGCAAGATCGTGAAGGCCGAAGGGTGTGGATTCGGTGACGAGGATACAGAAGTCCGAACCTTCGAGGGTCTCCACCACCGGGCAGGATGTCCCGGGGGATGCGTCGAAGATGACCCACTCCCCTGTTCCCGCGGCCTCCTTTGCCTCCCTGATGACCTTCACCGCCAGAACTTCACCCTCGCTGAGGGTGCCGGTCACCAGGTGGAGGGACGGGGAGATGCCCCGTGTGGTGATCCTTCCGATCGGCCGGGGAGTTTCTGTGATTGCCCCGGCGGGGCAGACGATGGCGCATCCGCCGCAGGAGTGGCATTGCTCAGGGAAGAAGAGAACCCGCTCGCGGGTTACCACCAGCGCTCCGAAAGCGCAGAACCGGGCACATTCGGCACAGCGTGTACACCGATTCGTGTCAATGCAGGGAACATCCACCGTCACCACCGTCCCGGTAGACGGGTCTTCCCGGAAAAAGAGATGCAGGTTCGGCTCCTCGACATCGCAGTCAACGAGCGTCACCTGCCCCGAACCGGAAAGGGACCAGGCAAGGTTTGCGGCGACCATGCTCTTTCCGGTCCCTCCTTTCCCGCTGGCCACCGTGATCTTCATGTCCGCAACCGGACTATTGTTCCCGGAGCCTCCCACCCGAAGCGGCGGTGATGGCTTCCCTGACCGTTCCTCCCGTCTCTTCGGAAAGGAGGATAGTGATTCCCCCGGCCTTCAGTGCTTCGAGGGCGTTGCCGCCGACCCGTGCGGCGACGAGAATGTTCACGTCGTGGTCGAGGAGGAACTGTGCAGCCCTCGGCCCCACTCCTCCCATGGCTTCGGCTGCGGGGTTTTTGTACGATCGCGTCTCCCCTGTTTCAGTATCATGGATAAGATAGTACGGCGCACGTCCGAACCGCTCATCAACCAGATCTCCTGAATCCGGCCCTTTTGCAGGTATACAGATCTTCATGACCAGTCTCCCGATGAATTCCTCTCGGTCTGCCAATGAATTTCTCTATAATTCTTTATTGCCTCAACGCCGCTCCCGGCTCAGACCACTTCCGGGACGATAGGCCGTTGTCCGGCCGGCTTTCCAAGAACTTCGTCGGGTCTTCCCATGGCGGTAATTCTTCCCCCCTTCATCAGGGCAACCCGGTCACACACTTCCCTGACAAAGTCCATGTCATGCGAGACGATAATGAAGGTCTCGTCCATCTCATGGCGCGCATGCAGGATGGAATGAACGACATCCTGCCGGGTGATGGGATCCATGGTCCCGGTCGGCTCATCGAGAATCACCAGCCGGGGTTCCCGGATGAGAACCTGGGCCAGGGCAACACGATGGCGTTCTCCCGATGAGAGCTCTCCCGGGTATCGCAGCAGGACCGAATCGGTAATTCCATCCGAAAATCCAGCCATTTTGAGGCTGGCGCGGGCTTTCAGCATGGCAAGCTCTTTCGGAAATTCGAGGCCGATGGCATCCGTGAGGTTGTCGAGGACGTTCCGGTGCGGATAGAGATCGTATTCCTGGTGAAGGAGGCCGAGGTGCATCTTTGCCCGGCCGCGTTCACCGATTCCCGGTCTGGTCATATCAACCCAGTCCGATCCGATCCGGATCTGGAGTGCGCCCGCGGTAGGTTCGATGATGCCCGAGATCATCCGGGACAACGTGGTCTTGCCGGCTCCGCTGGTCCCGACGATACCGAAGATCTCCCGCTCAGCTACGTCAAAACTGACATTGTCCACAGCCCGGATCATTCCCCGGTCAACGGTCAGATACCGTTTTGAGACATCCCGGGCTGTAAGAATCCGTTCTCCGGTCTGCCCGGATGCGTGCTCTCCGGCTTCTTCATAGTCGCGGAGAAAATGAGAGATGACATCACGGGGCTCCCCGATCCTGACGATCCTGCCATCCTCGAGCAGGAGTGCACGTCCGGCGAGGTCTTCGATGACGCCGGAAAAGTGTGAGGTGATTAACATCCCCATCCTCTCCTTGCGGACGGCATCGGCCAGCATATCATGAACCAGGCCGGCAGTACGGGGATCCAGCGTTCCGGTCGGCTCGTCGGCAAACAGGATCACCGGCTCCCGGGCAAGCTGCCGGGCCAAAACCACCCGCTGCTTCTCTCCTCCCGACAGGTCACGGGCGATATGCATCATGCGGTGAGGCAGTTTCACCTGGTCGAGAAGATCCGCTGCCCTTCGTACCGCCAAGTCCGCGGGATAGCCGGCGTCATCGAGAGCATGGAGAACGTTCTCGATGACCCGGTCATTGCCGTACAGGGCGAATGTCCGCTGGAACATGATGGCGGTTCTCCGGATGAGCCTGTCCCTCGCGGCCGGATCCGCCCCGTTCCAGAGGTCGATATCCAGCGGTTCCATGCGTTCACCGCATGACATACAGGAACCTCCCGCCCGGCCGGGCGGAGCTATCCGCAGACACCCGGGACACGCTGCCAGATGGTAGATAATCGAACCGGATGTCGGCGGTGAGTCGATCCCTTTCAGAAGGTGCATCAGCACCGTCTTTCCGCTCCCGCTCCGCCCGATGACCCCGAGAATTTCGCCATCGGCCAGATCGAATGAGACATTATCCAGGACCATCTTTCCGGAAAACTCCATGCTGACATTCCGGACGCTTATTACCGGTTTTGCTTTCTGCATACAACCTCCCTGAACCGTTTTACCTGCTGCCACCAGCGGTTCCGGGACGATTCCGGATTCCTGCAAAGCTCCCTGCCCGTCTTTCAGGGGGATGCCCGATGAATAAGATATCCGGGGATCACAATGAAGGGAAACGACGAGGATTACGCGGGGGCCGTCAAGGTACGAGGCTTGTTATACTTACACATAAGAGTATAATTATTTAAAAATAATGGAGTTGGCAATTCACCGGGAGTAATCTTATCCGAGGTTATTTTTGTGTTTTGATTCTTTTTTCCACTGTTTTGGACATGCGCCGCCCTCCATTTTCGGGCAGAGGTTGTCCTTCACCTTGGGACAGCGGCCCTTGTTCCGCAGGAGGCATCCCGAGATCTCGATTCCCTTCCCGTGCACGAGGGCATCGGCCACCTTCCGGCGTGCCTCATGGAGATCGCGCCAGGCAGTCCGGCGTGAAATCCCCATGAGCGCCGCTGCCTCTTCCTGCTCATACCCTTTGAGATCGACCAGCTTCAGAACTTCCAGTTCTTCGGGAAGAATCTCCACAACCTCCTGTTCCTCGCTTACATGACACTGGGGACCATAGCAGCGGAGCGGTCCTTCAAGGGCAATCCTCCTTCGGGTCCGGGGTCTGCCTCTCCGGGGAGGGACACACGTTTCTGTCTGGTCTGGGGTCATGGACACTCTCTCCCTTGGAGGTATGTCACCTATCGATATCATAGGTATGGGTGGGGGAAGCCTGGTGGCGACCCTTATACGTGCCCGGAGAAGAAAAGAGCCCCCGGCAGCATGGAAGTACGATACTGACATTCATGGTTTTCCCGGATCATTGTGGTGATGAAGAAGGCCAGGATATGCTCCGGTTGATCTTTACTCAACTAAATTTTAATTAACTAAATTTGAGATGTGTGAAAGCGTTGAAAAACGGCCCGTTTTGGGATTAAAACGTGAAAAACGTGTATATAAGCAAAAATTTCGAAACCTTTAACTCATTATCGGCGCAACTGTTTCCTGAACCACAAAGGGTTTGTACTCGTTGTGAGTGGCAATGCATGATGAACACTCTCGTGCACTATTCAGCACGCAGGGAGGAGGCTAAATGGAAAGTATTGTATTTGGCATTGGAA
>JAAEET010000029.1 GCA_013415565.1 Methanomicrobiales archaeon | reverse complement strand
AGTCTGCCATCGTCACCGAATACTGCCGTTATTTCCGTTCCCGGCACAGGGGTGCGCCAGGCAGCTCCGTCGCGGTAGCTGATCAGCTTCCAGGACCCGGTGAGCGGAGTTTCCTGCCGGCCGGTGGCGCTGATGCTGATCAGCTCGACCGGGACTCCCCACATCGCCGTGGTGCTGAGATCCAGCCGTTCCCTGGCGGTAAACTCTACCGCGAACCCATCAACGCTGAATTCGGGTGCAAGGTTCATGGGGAGGTACTGTTCACCGGTTGCCGTGACGATCCCGTAGAACCCGCCTTCGAGATCGATGAACCGGACGATTCCTTGACCGGAAATGATCTTTGAAACCCCGGTTCCCGTCTTCTGGTGGTTCCGGATCAACTCATCCATCAGGCTGCTCCGGTTTTTGGAGACCGAGTCTCCCACCAGGGACCAGCTGAATCCGGAATCGGGGAGGAGGACCGGCTGAACACCCGGTCCTGAACGGATTTCCCGGAAAAGCGCATCGCGGTCGACACCGGACGGGGAGATACTTCCGCTTCCGGGCCAGGAAGTATCCGGCATTCCCCTGATGTATCCAACAAATTCGTGTCCAACCATGGTATCTGCAGCACCGTGGGCTGCGAGTATTGATGTCAATCTGGTCTGCCGGCCAGCATCACCTGATGCCGAAACCGGGGTGATCACGGAGATGAGAAATGTAGCCGCGATCAGGAGAGACAGGATCTGGAGAAAATTCATTCTGTCTTTCATGGTATTCCTGGTTCACTGTGGGAACCGATCATGTATCGGGCAGTTTTGGTTAAAAATCTCCCGTAAAGTGCGAATTTTTTCGAAGTTTCGGGCATTATCTCCTCAGTCTTATTCATATGGGACCGGAACGATAGGTAGGAGTACCATGTCAGATCTGTCCGATTTTGAACAGACTCTCCGGCATATAAGTGAGCAGGGCGGAGAACAGACTGCGAACGAATGGATGCAGGATATCGAGATCGAATACGGGCGGGCACCGCTCATCTTCAAGCGGATGGCAGAACGGCCTGAAGTGCTGATCTCGCACCTCCTGTACAAGGGCACCGTAACCAAGACCAGCGCGATGGAACCGAAGTACGTCGAGCTGATCAGCATGGCGGTTGGTGCTGCCCTCAAATGTCAGCACTGTACGAGTTACCACATGCAGGCTGCCGCGAAGAAGGGAGCGAGCCGCGAAGAGATCCTCGAAGTCATCCTCCTTGCGGGGATGATATCAAACTCCTCAGTTCTCGCCAATGCTTACCGAATCTTCGACGAGAAAATGGCCAGGTGCATCCCCTGCGAGAACAAAGGTATGAAGCTCGAGGCAGGGGACTAACGGGAGGTTCTCCTTCCTGCCTGCTTTTTTTCGCTCTTTCCTTTACCCTTTCTACCCGGCGGGATGAGGCATACCCATGCGGTACCGATGAGATCCTCCCTCCCGGCCGTGCGCAATCCCTCTTCAATGAGATCACGGTTCTTCCTGTCCCGGTACTGGAGTATTGCCCGCTGGACCCTTTTTTCCCGGCCTTTCGGCACATGGATCTGCTGACCGGTATCCGGCTGGATACCGGTGTAATACATGCAGGTTGAGGCAGTCATGGGGGTGGGGGTGAAGTCCTGCACCTGCTCGGTGTAAAGACCGGTGTCCCGGATATACTCGGCCAGTTCCACCATGTCCCGGATCGTGCATCCCGGATGTCCGGACATGAGATAGGGGAGGAGGTACTGACGCTTCTCCTTTCCCGACTGCATGTGTTCAAAGCGTTTCCTGAATGATTCGAACACCTCACCGGGTGGCTTGTGCATCAGATCGGTCACTGTGCGGGTTATGTGTTCCGGAGCAACCTTGAGATGACCGGAGACATGGTGGGAGCAGAATTCCGCGAGGAATCCTTCGTCCTCTTCGCCGATAAGATCATACCGGAGTCCTGAACCGACAAAGACCTTCCTGACGCCGGGAATCTTCCTGACCGCACGCAGAAGATCCAGGTACGACCCCAGATCCCCTTCGAGGCGGGGACAGCCCGGACCACATGCTCGGTCAGGGCAGGTTCCGTACTCCCTCCACCGGCTGCAGGACATCCCGAACATATTCGCGGTCGGACCGCCGATATCCTGTACGATCCCTTTCCACCCCGGCATCCTGGTCATCCGGGTCACTTCACGGACCACGGACGGAACACTCCGGCTCCTTATAATGCAGCCCTGGTGGAGCGAGAGCGCACAGAATGCGCAGTTTCCGAAGCAGCCCCGGTGACTCACCACCGAGAACCGGACCGGTTCAAGGGCAGGAACCGGTTCACGGTACGATGGATGAGCCCTCCGGGAAAACGGCAGTTCGTAGATGTGGTCGAGCTCTGCGGTGCTGATCGGCCGGGCCGGTGGATTCTGGATGATGATCGATTTCGGGTGGGGCTGGACCAGCGGCCGACCCCTGAAAGGATCCTGCTCTGCCGAAATGAGGGAGAAAGCACGGGCGAAAGCCTTCTTGTCTTTCGATACTTCGGAAAATGAGGGGAGGATGACCGAATCCTCCTGAACAGGCGGGCTGTGGACCGGTATCCGGACAACCGTTCCCGGTATTCCGGAACATTCCATGATGGGATCGCCGCGGGAGAGGCGTGCCGCAATTTCCCCGAGCGGACGTTCTCCCATCCCGAACACCAGGATATCGGCCGGGGCATCGGCGAGAATCGACTGCCGAACCCGGTCAGACCAGTAATCGTAGTGGGCAAACCGCCGCAGGCTTGCCTCAATGCCTCCGATGACGATCGGGGTGCCGGGGAAGAGGGCATGCAGGAGGTCGGTATAGACCAGGGTTGCCCGGTCGGGTCGCCGCCGCCTCCCGCCTGGTGAGTATACATCCCCCGATCGCGGCTTCTTCTGCGGAGTATAATGGTTTACCAGCGAGTCGACATTGCCGGCCGATACGGCAAAGAAAAGACGGGGGCTGCCGAGCACCCGGAATTCATCCGGATTCGTCCAGTCGGGCTGGGGGAGGATGCCGACGGTATATCCTTCCTCCCAGAGAACCCTCCCGAGAAGGCCCGCGGCAAACAAGGGGTGATCGACGTAGGCATCGCCCGACACGATGATGATGTCGAAGGCTTCGATCCCGAGTTCCTGAGCTTCTTCTTTCGAAACTGGTAAGAACCCGGGCTGCGGGAGTGTCATCGATCTCCCGCAGCTCCCCCGTGGGGTTCCGCGAAAGGCAGATCGAGGCCGGTCATGGGATCGAATCGCCGCCGGATCCGGGTTCCGAGAAATTCGATGATCACCGCTTCCACGATGATATACGCCACCGCCTGTTCGCGGAGGCAGCCGGTGAGGACGTCCCGTCCCCTCCCAACCGATGCATGGTAGTGCAGATGCGGACCATCGGGTCCGGGCGTGATGGTCGCAAGCCCCACGAGCTCACATCCTCCGGTGTATGACTCCCACATGGGGTCGGGCGGGAGGACCGGCTCCCGTGGCCCGGTGACAATTCTGCCCTTTTCCACGGCACCCAGGAACTGAATGATCCCCGATCGGATCCCCTTCTCCACCACAAATCTCTGCAAGGTCCCGAGCAGGTCTTCTCCATGGTCCACCCGGACGTAGAAAACCCTTCCCACGCTCCCTTCCGTGTACTGCATGCCCTGATTACCATCCTCCTGCACATTCTGAAACCATAAACCAATTCATGACGGCATATCCCTGAAAGTTACCGCCCTCCCACACCGCCTCCTCCGAAGCCGCCTCCGCCTCCGAATCCACCCCCGCCGAAGCCGCCTCCGCCTCCGCCCCGCGATGGCGGGGAGAAGAAGAGCACCGGGATGAATGCTGTCCGAAGGCTCATGCCGGTGACGGGAGCGATCGTTTCCGGTATGCTGATGTCGAGCTCCTTCATGGCCTTTTCCACCTTGTCACCAACCCCCATGGCGGTTCCGAAGATGAGCCATTCACCCCACATGGATATATCTGCGGGTGAATACTGGCGGATCAGGGCAAGATCGGAGAGGAAGCGGGCGAAGGCATCCCATTCGAGTTTCTCACGGTACCGGTCGTCCTTCCAGCGGCCGAACAGCGTTGACGGGAAAGCCAGGGCAACTCCTGCCTGGACGATCACCGAACCGAAGAGGACGACAGCCGGCACGAGTACCGCTGAGAGCACCGGGATGGTGATAATCATGATAAAGGATACGGCACAGAAGGCAATACCGGCAAAGAGGATCGGGAAGAGGCGTTCCCTTCCATCGACAATATACGTGGCAACGAGCGCCGGGTCGGTCTTCCGCGTCACAAGCGCAAGATCCCGCTGGTAGGCGAGGATCAGGCGTTCTGCTGACCGGTCTGTCTTTGCTTTCTCGGCAAGGATCTCGAGATCGGCCGAATTCACAATGGAATCCGTCGCGATTTCGGAGAGGAAAGAGAGCACCCGCTGCTCGTACCTATCATCGGATGACCCGGCATTCAGGCGGATCCGGATGTTCGAGCCCCCGGCTTCCTCGGTGATGGTGATCAGCTTCTTCCGGTGAAGGTCAAGGAGGGTTGCATAGTAACCATCCTGGTCAAAAACTGTGGCATCACCCTTGAAGAGGAGATTCACCGCCCAGGGCTTCATCCGGGGATTGGGAGTGGTGGAGAGGTATTCCGGAACGACGAACTCCTTCTCGCGCCCGTGCCGGAGATAGGTCATGAGGAGGAGGATCGGGGTGATAAGGGCTGCGGCAAACCCGAGTGTCCGCAGGAGTCCGGCACCGATGAACGGTATTCTATCATACCAGGGATTTGCAGTTTCCGTCTTTTCCCTTACACCCTCGACAAAGACCGGGAATCCGGGCATGGTGTCCAGCGCATCACGGGAAAGCAGGAGCTCGATGCCGAGCCCTTCATTTGAGGCAACGCTCCCGGTGATACTGTACCGATCCCCCGACCGGGTTGCCCGGAGGGAGGGGGGATGAGGATATATCGTTTCCACAAAGCGTGCGGGAACCGAGATGGCAAGGTTGCGATAGGGGATGTGCCGGTCGACAAGCCGGAGATTGAGATGCGCATTCCGGTCATCGTACTCCAGCGGCGGGTACAGGACATACCGGTATTCGACTTCGTAGCGCCCGGCCGGGAAATAGGACGGGTTGTAGATCCCGACTTCGCTGTTCTCTGCCATCTGGCGGACGAACGAGGCATACGCCGGATTATCGCTCCCGACAAGGGTCACCGTGCTGTCATATTCCTTGATATAGCCGACACTTCCCGGGGGAATGGCCATATCCTCAAACCGGATGTTCGGACTCCCCAGCGGATCGATGGTGAGGGGGTCAAGCCAGTACCGGAAGAGCATCCGGTACTGGCCCCCGGTTTTTACCTCATAGACGTACCGTTCGGTAAATGTTCCGTCTTCGTCGAGAACGGCCTGATAGTCTGCGATCACCAGATCGCCTTCGAAAAGGCCCGGGATCGCGAGGGCCATGATGGAGGCTGCGATCGCGATGCCGAACGCCACGGCGACCAGAACAGCGATCTGTCTCTTCTCGTCCACGGTCCAACCCTTCTAGAATTCGATCCGGGGAGGGGTGCTGATCGCTTCCTCAAATTCGAGATACGGAAGTTTTTCCAGCGCGAGGAGCCTGGCCACAATGTTCGAAGGAATCACATCGCGGAGCGTATTGTACTGCTGCGAGATGTTATTGTAGGTATACCGCTGCCGGGCTATCTCCTCTTCGACCCCCTTCACCGCATCCATCAGGCTCATGACCGTAGTGTTGGTCTTGAGGTCGGGGTAGTTTTCGGCGACGGCAAACAGCCTTCCGAGGATGGATCGCGACTCGCGTTCGATCTCGTTGAGGTCGCCGGGACCCGCTGTCCCGACGCTGGCCCGCATTGCCGTGACTTTCTCGAAGGTCTCCTTCTCAAACTTCGCATAGCTCTTGACCGCACCGAGGAGCTGGTCGATCATGTCCAGCCGTTTCTTCATGGCAACCCGTATCTGGCCGAGGGTTGCCTCTGAGGAGTTCTTGAGGCTGAAAAACCGGTTATATATCCCCACCGCATAGAGAACGAATCCGATCACGATGAGGAGGATTACCCCCCCGATGATCCAGGGGATGAGACTTCCAAGTGCCATAGGAACCTGATAACAAGGTGAGCAGCACCGGTAAAAAGGATTGTGTGAAGAAACAGGGGTGAGGGTTATTCCAGGTCCAGGGTCCCCGCGACGCGAAGTTTCCCGCCATCGAGGTAGTGGAGGATAACCCGGTCGCCCGGGAAGTATACGAGATCTTTTTCGGTCCGGAGGGTGATGAGCGGCCGCTTCCAGTCCCCGGAATTATCAATGAATGCAACTCTCGCCGGGAGAAACTGCATCCAGTGGCCGACGTGGATGACCATCTCTTCCCGCAGCGGTGACGGCCAGAACCTGACCAGGGAGGCCCTTCCGCTGAGCGTGTTTGACGAGATGATATCATTGCTGGCAGAGAGCACATGGCCTCGATCAAGGTCATAGACCTCTATTCCCTTCAGGGCTAGACCGACCCGGTCCCCGGGACCCGCCGACGGGGCATCGTCGTCATGTTTCTGGATCGACCGCACCTGCGCCGTTTTCCGGGTCGGGAAGACACGGAGCGTTTCATGACGGGATATGGTGCCCCCCGCCACCTGTCCGAGCACGACAACGCCGATCCCTTTTACCGGGAAGGCATGATCGACGGGCACGGCCCCGCTGGCCGTCTTTCCCGAACCTCCCGTGACCGCTGTCACCTCCTCGATCAGCTGTTCCCTGATCCGTGCGCGTTCGTCAGGAACCAGCTCGTAGTGCTCGACGACGGTTTCCCGGATCAAGGGGGCAACCTGGTCGGGAGTGATGTAATTCCGAAGAACCAGCATCCCGTTCCTGATACCGGCGCAGTCGAGCATCAGCACGCATTCCCCGAAGACTGCGCTGATCTCGTCGACGACAAGAATTGCCCGGTGGGCCATGGAAACGGCAAAGAAAAGGGACGAGAGCCGTTCCGGGTAGCGCACCGGTTCAATGAAGGTGACGGTATGCTCACCCTTCTTGAGATTGTAGAAGGTGATATCGGAGCTCGTACCCTTCTTCCCGAGCTCGCCGGCATACCCTTCCGGGCCGATAACCGCGACCGTGATATTGGACATGCCATCAGTATCTGATCGCTGTCAATATCAGTATTTACGTGCGGGTTTGGCCTTAAGAGGTGATTTGAGGGCTACCATGAGATCTTCTGTCGAACGAACCACGAGGGCCGATTGTTCGAGCATGAGATTGACCTGCTCATGGATCCCGGCCATCCTGAAATCGGTCCGGATGGCGACGACCGGGATCCCATGGGCATAAGCGTACCCCATCTCCCAGGCCGTTCCTGAATCGGCATCAGCCCCGTCGATGACCGCGACAACGACATCGGTATTCCCGAACGCGGCAAGGTGCCGGCGAAAAATATCCTGGTGTGCTTTCCGGTCACGGTGAATCGTATCATCACCGACCTCCTGGGGAAGGTACACTTCGAAAAAATGGGCGGAGAGGGTTTCAAAGAGGCTTATGTTGTATTCCTTCTCCGCCCGGGAGAAGAGGGGTGCGGCGAGGTAGACCCGGTACCGGGCAAAATCTGCGACATCCAGGGCAGGGATTTCAGGGAACCGGGAAAGGAAAACTCCCCGGCCCGGTCTCCGGGCTTCTTCCGAACCGGGGGGGCCGTACCAGGTGGCATCGATCCCGCAGGCCGGCGACGAATTGACCCCGATGATACAGAGCGGAGGACCGCGCTCCCTGATGATCTCCCGGACTTCCGCTTCAAGGTTCCCGAGCAGGTGTCCAAACCTGGCGGTATCCAGCCGCTCGAGAAACATGCCGGGCTCGCGATCATGACCAAGGTACAGCGTTTCCGGGCAGGGGAGCGGGACGATCTCAATGCCGAACCGCCGGCACCGCTCAACAGCCCGGGAATAATACCCGAGATCCTCTTCGCGGGTGATTCCCCGTGCCCTCAGGTCGGGACTGAGGATACAGGGTGAGACCAGCACGTACATTGATAGAGTGTGGTGACGGAGAGATGATAGATGATCCCCCTCTATGCGTTCCGCGACAACAGCTGCGATCCGCGGAAATGCACCGTGAAGCGGATGGAGCGGTCCGGACTGGTAAGGATCCTCTCGAAGATTTCCCGCATCCCCCGCACGACAATCCTCCTCGATCCTGCAGCGGAGCAGGCACTCTCTCCCGCCGACCGTCCCGCACGCTCCCTGACCGTGCTTGATTGTTCATGGGAAGTGCTGGATACCGGGGCGATCCGGGGTTTTCCCCGGCGGCGTGCTCTCCCGTTCCTGGTCGCGGCCAATCCCGTCAATTTCGGCAGACCGTGGAGACTCACCTCGGTAGAGGCATTTGCTGCTGCCCTGGTGATTCTTGGCGAACCCGAACAGGCTCGCGTGGTGCTCGCCACGCAGAACTGGGGGCCCCGGTTTCTCGAACTGAACGAAGAACCACTCGGCCTCTATGCACAGGCCCGTGACAGTGGGGAAGTTATCGGGATCCAGAGCCAGTACCTCTAATCACGACGGGAGGTGCTGGAGGATTACCACCCGTTCATCCCCCAGCGGAATTCCAGCTGTCCGTGCCTCGACCGGAAGGATCCGGTTCCCGGTAAGGGAAATGAGAGTTATCCGCAGGGTGGTTTCTCCCGGAGGACCGGAGAGAATCTGCCCTTCGTCAGCGGGGAAGAACGTTGAAAGCGGGGCGCCGAGGACGATCTGGCGGTCACCGTCCACAAGCTCCACGAACCGTTCATTGGCCCAGATAATCATTCCCGACTTGTCGGTGAGCAGAACCGCTTCCTCCATCAGGTCGAGGACCGACTCGAGTTCCTGCCTCATCCGGGAGAGCTCCTCAACCTTCCGTTTCTCCTCATCGGACGGGGTAGCTACCGCCGTCCCGCTCGTGTCCATCTTCCGGAGCGATTCACGTGCCCGTTTCCAGGCCGATATATCACGAATCGATTCGATGGCGCCGATGGGGCGGCCTTCGTGATCGGTCATGAATGATGCCTTTCCCCATAAATACGCCCCTTTCCCTCCGTTCATCGCTGAAACGAATGACTCGACATAGATACTGTCTCCGAACCGGCGGACCTGCGGATAGGTCCTCGCAAGTTCGTGGGGAGGTAGGTCGAGGATGTCCACTAGGACGGGACGTTCATCGCCGAAGAAGGAGAACGCTTTCCGGAAATCCTTCTTTCCCAGCACTTCGTCACGTTTTACCCCGGTCAGCATCTCCAGGGACCGGTTCCATGCGATGACCCGATGGTTCCGGTCAATGATGAACGTCGGGTCGGGCATGAATTCGATCGTCTCCGAGAGTTTCTGACGAGAGCCCTTCAGGGCTGTCTCGATGCTCCTGAATTCCGTGATGTTCACCAGCGAGATGAGGGTATAGATAATATTTCCTGCGGGATCAAAGGAACACCGGATCGAGACCGCAAAATGCAATATATTCCCGTCCGGTCCGGTAACAGAGACCTCTCCATTCCAGGTTCCGTCCGCTCTGAGAACGGGCAGGATATCATCAAGCGGGGGTACAACACTCTCGAAGAGGGAATAGATTTCCTGGATCTGTTTTCCCTGCACATCAGACGCCTGGAAATGAAATTCGGACAGGAAGGCATCATTTGCATAAATCAGGCGAAGGTCGCTGTCCAATATTGCCATGGCTGTCAGCGAGCTCTCGATCGCCGTGTCTTTCAGCCGAAGCTCATCCCGGGTCTTCTTGATATCAGTAATATCAAAAAAGGATGCCATGAGACAGAGCGGAATGCCTTCAGGATCGCTGACCTTGCTTGCGTTGAGGACGGCATTGAAGGTTGTCCCGTCCTTCTTCCTGACGAGCATCTCTCCTGACCATTTTCCTTCTGTCTGGAGGGAATTCATGACGGTCCGGATAATTGAAGATGTCTCCGTGTCGCCAAAGGAAAATGCCAGGATCGGTTTTCCCAGTATGTCGGCCTCCTGGTCAAACCCGAACATGGTCAGGAATGATTTGTTCACATAGGTCACATTTCCCGAGAGATCTGCTATCCCGATCCCGCTGAGCGACGACTCCAGGGCAAAATTCTTTATGAGGAGCGCCTCCTCTGATTTTTTCCGCCGCGTAATGTCCCTGCCGACACCCTGATACACGACGAGGCTTCCCTGATTGTCGAATAAAGCACGGTTCGTCCACTGGATCCAGTGGCACGATCCTTCTCGGTCGAAGCTCCGTTGTTCGATAACGCAGACCGGATTCTCCGGTGTCAGGCTCCTGATGCGATCCTCAACCATGGGTCTGTCACCGGGTAAAATGTAATCGAGAATTGATTTTCCTAGCAGCTCTTTCTCTTCCAGCCCGTAAAACTGGGCGATGGTAGGGTTGACGAACTGGATGCTCAGATCCTCGCCGAACCGGTTCACCATCTCGGTCTGGTCTTCGACAATGGCGCGGTACTTCGCCTCGCTGACCTTGAGTCGGTTCTCAACTTCTTTCTTTTCGGTAATGTCTTCGAAGATGAACGTGGTTCCTTTGGATCCGTCATCAAAAACACTCGGGACCACCTTGATCACCAGGTACTTTGTTTCTCCCTCCCTCGTGAGGGAGAGTTCCCGGGATACTTCTCCTGTGTCGAGAGAAGAACGGGCCAGGTCATCGATCCTGAATCCGTTCATGGCATTAACCGGGCTGGCAGAGATGAGGTTCCCGATCAAATCCTCTTTTCTGACAGGGAAATATGAGAAGAAATTGTCATTTGCCTCGACGACCCGCATTTCGTTGTCGAGAACCAGGATCAGCTCATTGGCGAACTTGAGCATCGATGATATCGGAACCCGGTTTGAGAGGTAGTACACCTTTGCATTCCCGTACATCCTCATCTCCACCTGGCCGGTGATGAGAAGGATTTCAAGGTATTTCGCCACGGAATTGCGATTGATCTTCAGGTTGTGGGATATATCTGAAATGGTCAGGCCTTTGGGTCGTGCCTTGAGCAGTCGTTTGATGCGGGTGATCTTCTCCTGGTCCAGGATCATGGCAATCGATCATGATCCCCGCGTTCAATTAAACATTTGCACGGCGATGACGTACCCATCCGGAGCCGGCTGGACGCAATCTTTTAGCATCCCGGAATGCGATACCATTGATCAGGAGAGAGAGGAGAATCAATGCAGTGGCTGACCAGGACACGTTCGTTCTCATTTTTCCTGCTCCTGGTCATCATCGGCCTTGTCGCACTCATCGTGACTACGATTACCATCGGCGACCTCATCCTGGTCCGCACTGATTTCGAAGAGCAGTCCGCACTTCTGCGCAATGAAACAGAGGGGAACATCATTACCTCCGTTCGGATCATCGACGAGGGTCTGAAACTCTTCGATAACACCCTCAATCGGAGGATGGAGGAGTCCTTCGTGGTGTTCAATGCGGCCTATGTTGAATCGGGCGGGGATCCATCCCGGATGGATCTCGAGGCACTCAAGCAGCAGCTCGGAGGTGACCTGGAGCTCTACCTCATTAATGAATCGGGAGTGGTTGAATATACGACCTATGAGCCGGATCTTGGCCTCGATTTTCAATCAACGATTCCCTATTTCTACGATTATCTGATGACCATCAGGGAATCCCACGGGTTCTATCCAGACCGGGTAGTACAGGAACGGGCCACCGGGAATCTGAGAAAGTTTGCCTACCTGCCGACCCTCGATCGCCGGTATATCCTCGAGCTCGGCCTCTCTGCCGATGCCTTTACCTCGGAACGGAGTTCTCTCCGGTATACAGATATGATCGAGACCGTA
Source organism: Methanomicrobiales archaeon (assembly GCA_013415565.1). Lineage (GTDB taxonomy): Archaea > Halobacteriota > Methanomicrobia > Methanomicrobiales > Methanospirillaceae > UBA9949. The sequence continues at coordinate 11,919 of JAAEET010000029.1, read as the reverse complement.
CGTGAACGAAACCCGTTCATCCGGGACATCAGGATTTTCACCACCGCGAAGCGTCTCGTCGGAAACAAGAGTTATGTCCCGGATCCTGAACTGGATGCCCTCCTCAATGAGATGCTTTCTACGGGAGTCAGCCGCGAGTTCAGAGATCCTTCCAAGGGTATCACAGTAAAATACCTCTACATCGACCTCCGGGATAAGGACTACGCATCGGATATGAGCCTTATAGTGGAGATCACCTATGACGAAATCGCTATCGCCCGATCACTCCGGAATATCGTTGCATTCCACCTCCTTGTTGCCACCGGCGGTCTCATAATCGGGACCATTGCCGCATTCGGCATATCCCGGTTTATCACCCGGCCGATCGCCCGGATATCGGAAGACGTGGATGCCATTGCCCGGGGAGATCTTGATCAAAGGATTTCAATGAGTGCCGGTAAGGAGTTCAGAGTCCTCGAAGAGAGTATCAATTCCATGGTTCAGGCGCTGAAGGACATGATCACCAGGCTCCAGAACAGCGAACGGCGCCTCAGTGAGTCTGAAGAACGGTATCGGGGAGTGGTCGAGAGCCAGTCCGAGTTCATCACCCGGTTCCTCCCGGATGGAACCGTCACGTTTGCCAATGAAGCCTACTGCCGGTATTTCGGACTCAACTGCCATGAGATAATTGGGACAAAATTCATTCCGGCCGTCCCTGATGATGAGCAGGACATGGTACGCGCCCATTTCGGGAGACTGTCCCCGCTGCAGCCGGAACGAACCATCGAGCACCGGATCATCCTGCCGGGCGGTGACATCCGGTGGCAGGAGTGGATCGACCGGGGGATCTTCGACCCGGCCGGGAATCTGGTCGAGATCCAGTCGGTCGGCCGTGATATCACTGAACGTAAATCCATCGAAGAGGAAAACCGCAGGCTTCATGCCGATCTCGAAGAGCGGGTTAAGAACAGGACAGCAGACCTCGAAGCTGCGTACCGGGAACTTGACTCGTTCAGTTACTCGGTCTCCCACGATCTCCGGGCACCCCTGCGGGCAATCGACGGGTTCTCGTCCATCATCCTCCACGAATATGGCTCTTCACTCCCGAAGGAGACCAGCACGTATCTCGAAAAGATCCGGGAAAATTCCACGAGAATGGGGCAGCTTATCGATGATCTGCTGAATTTTTCACGGATGAGCAGGCAGCCGCTCAACCGGTTCCTGATCGATCCGGCCTCCATCGCCGGTGAGGCATTCGAGGGGTTGCGTGCGGAGACCTTTAACCGGGTCGTCCACTTCACCATCAGGGAGATGCCGATCTGTTCGGCCGATCCCGTGCTCCTCAACCAGGTATTCATGAATCTCCTCTCCAATGCACTCAAGTTCACCCGTCAGAGAGATGTGGCGGAGATCGAGACCGGATCCCTGGAAAAAGAGGGGAAACCCGTCTTCTATGTGAAGGATAACGGGATCGGATTCGACATGCAATATGCCCCGAAAATCTTCGGAGTGTTCCAGCAGATCCATGGGGACACATCGTTCGAAGGCACCGGGGTCGGGCTTGCCATTGTGGAGCGCATCATTCATCGTCATGGAGGGAGGATCTGGGTCGAGTCCTCTCCCGGAACGGGGACAACCTTTTTCTTTACCCTCGGCTAGGTATTTTCATGGACTCTGCGGGACCAGGCGCACAGATTCTCCTCGTGGAAGATAATCCCAATGACGTGGAACTCATCCTCCATGTCTTCCAGTGGTGCAACCTCGGGGACAAAATTCATGTGGCATGGAACGGTGAGGAGGCCCTTGACTACCTTTTCGGGACCGGGCCGTATGAAGGGAAGCCTGCCGGGAGACCAAAGGTCATCCTCCTCGACCTGAAGCTTCCCAAGGTGGACGGTCTCCAGGTGCTCCGGAAGATAAAGGAGAACCCGCAGACCCGGTCGATTCCGGTGGTCGTGTTCACCTCATCCCGGGAAGAGCGGGATATCGTCGAGAGCTATAATCTCGGAGTCAACAGTTACATTGTAAAACCCGTGCAGTTCGACCAGTTCGCCAATGTGATCCGGGATATGGGGCTCTACTGGCAGGTCATCAACCAGCCTCCGGTTGACGATGATAAAAACAGGAGCGTCTGAAAACGTTTTGGGCGCTCCGGCCTGTCGTCGTCACTTCCCGATGGGGGCTCCGGGTATTTTCCTCCGAACGGCGGTTTCCCTGGTTGCCCGGTTGTCAGATACCTGAAAAGACCCGGAATCCCGCGGATTTCAAAGAATAACACCGGCTAGGTATAACCTGATACCCAGTCGGGAATTTTATCCTGCGGATCCGGAGATGAGAATGGGTGATGATACTTTTGGGAACTCCGGACCGGCACCGGACGGGAAACCATGCCAACCCCAGCGAGCGTCCCCATGGTCGCAGACGAGACGAGAGATGTTCCTTCCGCTTCTCCGCGGACCGAGGTCCGGCACTCAGGGACAACGTTTCGATTGTTCCTCAGCCGGACCGGGGATGTTCGGGAACAAACGCTCCCCTGATGAGATCGCTCCGCATATACCGGGGTATGATCCCCGTTGTCGCATACTGGTAGAGCGCGGCTACGAATATCCCGTGGAGTGTGGCATGGAGGATACCGGCGATGACAAAGCTGATGATGGTGAGGGCGACCAGGATCATTACCAGCGGAAGACTGCCGGTCATCACTGAGAAGATGGCCATGAACATCAGGAGGATCGGAGGAATGAAGAGAATGCCCAGGCCGAAGTTTACGATGATATTCTCCCCCCAGGTCTTCTTCAGCAACTGCGAGGATTCACTGATGGCAGGAACCACACCCTTGTCTTCAAAAACCATGACCGGGATTACCAGGAAGGTTGCCAGGCTCCAGACAATGCCGATGATGGCAATGATGATTCTCCCAATGAGCCCGGAACGCCGGGAGAGGAGATTCAGGATGAGCCCCACGGTCGCGGCAACCAGTGCCCAGGAGAGAATCTTCCCGAGTTTGTTCAGGGCGAACCGGATCCCGTCCCGCACGGTCGGGTCTCCACCGGCGAAACGGATGGTGGCACAGGCGATGAGCCCGGTATTGAAGAAGATGACCACGGCATAAGAGAGGTAATAGAAGAGAAAGAGCGCGAAGAGCCAAACCACCGGGCCAAACCAGCTGATCTCACCCAGAATTCCAAGGAACAGTACCGGAAGTATGAAGGTGAGGACGATGAGGATGGTCACCAGCCCTGACATGACGGGAAAGAGCACCAGCTCCTTGTCCATGGTGAGCACCTGCCAGGTATTTTTCAGGAGATCGATGCTCCGGGAAACTGTTCCGGTCATATTTTTTCTCAGCACTGTTTGGAATTCCAGCAAAAAAATTCTCCGCGCTTACCAGAATAAAGCGGTTCCTTCGATGCCTTATCACCATGAATAATTGGTATCATGCCGATTCATCGGAGGGGAGAACACGTTTCCTGCGCTGCGGTTCCGTATTCCCATGATGTCTTCTCCTGTTACAGCGGCAGGTCCTTTTCATCGCCCGCCGCGGGACACTGCCAAGAACTCCGGAATCCTGGAATCAGATCCCCATCTGGTCGGCAACGAGCAGGTAGTAGGCTGCAAGTCCTTTCCATTCCCCCCACTGGTCGGCAATTCTCCGCGCCTCATCCCCGGTTATTTTTTCGCCGATCTGGTACCGCTGGGCAATCGCCCGCCGGAGCCCGAGATCATCTGCGGGAAAAGCATCCAACCGGTGCATACCCCGGAGGATGGCAAGCTCAGCCGTCCATCGCCCGACACCCCGGAGTTTCGTCATCACGGTGATGATCTCTTCCGAATCCCTGATGTTCCGGAGACCTTCGAGATCGAGTTCTCCGCGAACGACCTGATCGGCGGCACTCGTTATATACTCCCCTTTCATCGCCGAAAGCCCGCAGGATCGGACCTGCTCGGGTGTCGCGGAAGCGAGGCTCTCCGGTTTCGGGAACACATAGTAGGTCTGACCGTCAACTACCATGGAATCGCCGAACAGTCTCGTGATCCGTGCCTCAAGCGTCCGGGCGACGGCAAGCGAGATCTGCTGCTCGATGATGGAGTCCACCAGAGCTTCGAAGACGGTGGGCGTTGTCGGGGGTTTCAGCCCGCGGAGACGCCGGGTCAGCTCCCGCATCGGAGGGTCGTTCCTGACCGCCTGGTAGAACGGGGTGAGGTAATCATCCAGGTTGAGGATCCGGGAAATAATGGTCTTCGCCTGTTCCTGCTCCCCGGCTGTCAGGACATCCTCGGGGGTGAGCCTGACCTTGAGGGTGGGATTACCCGTTGACCCTTCAGCGGTCACCTCCGCGAGGGCGATCTTCTGACCGACCCGGATGACCTGCCAGAACCGCCCATTCTCTGACCGCCGTATCTGTGGGTCGCCGCTTGAATAGATGAAGGTGCTGAGGGTGAAGTTGTACGGGGGAACGGGATTGAGGATGAGGATTATGGACACAGGATTAAGGTGGAATTCTATTTACTTAAAAGGAGGTCAGTCTGTTTCCTGATTACATACAATGCTCCCTCGCATCCTCAAAACGGCAACCTTTTATTTCACTTCCCCTAGAATTCCTCCCCATATGATCAAAGTCGCCATCAACGGGTACGGTACCATCGGCAAGCGCGTGGCTGACGCGGTCGCCGCCCAGCCTGATATGAAAGTAATCGGGGTCTCCAAGACCAAGCCGAGTCACGAGGCATTCATCGCAAAATCACGGGGATATCCCCTCTATATAGCAGACATTTCAAAGAAAGGGGCCTTTGACAAGGCTGGGCTCCCTGTCGCCGGTAGCGTCGAGGATATGCTGAAGGCTGCCGATATCGTGGTGGATGCCACCCCCGGCGGAGTGGGTGAGAAGAACAAGCCTCTGTACGAGAAGCTCGGGAAAAAGGCCATCTGGCAGGGTGGCGAGGACCACGAGGTGGCCGGGTTCTCGTTCAACTCGGACTGCAACTACACGGATGCTATCGGGAAGCAGTTTGCCCGGGTGGTCTCCTGCAATACGACGGGCCTGTGCCGGATCATCCAAGCCATGGACAAAGCGTATGGAGTGGAGAAGGTCCGGGCGGTTATGGTCCGGCGGGGAGGCGACCCGGCGGACATCAAGCGGGGTCCCATCGATGCCATCGTACTCAACCCCGTCCACATCCCGAGCCACCACGGGCCGGATGTCCAGAGTGTGCTGCCGCACATCAACATCGTGACCCTGGCCATGATCGTCCCCGTGACCATGATGCACATGCATGTTGTGCAGATGGACCTGAAGAAGGAGGCAGACCGGGAGAAGGTGCTGGAGATCATCGGGAAGCACCCGCGGATGGGGCTCGTGCGGAAGGCGACCGGGATCACCAGTACCGCTGAACTGAAAGAGTATGCCATGGACATGGGCCGCTGCCGGTCGGACCTCTGGGAGAACGGGATCTTCGAGGAATCGGTCTCCTGCCTCGGGAAGGAGCTCTACCTATTCCAGGCTATCCACCAGGAAGCAGACGTGGTGGTAGAGAACATCGACTGCATCCGGGCCATGACCGGGATCGAGAAGGACCCCGCAAAATCGGTCGCCATGACCAACAAGGCCATGGACTTCGTTGCACTTGAGTGATCGAATAATAATTACCCTATTTTCCCCATGACCCTTTTCCGGGACACAATATTCAGGTATCGAGTCTTGACATGCTTTCCGGAAATCCCGGGCACGGTGGTTGTCACTCCAGGGTCAGGGCAACAATGACCATTTCAATGGAAAGGGACTGTCCGGCACCTGCATGCCCGGGAATTCGATCCCTGGCAAAGACCTGCCGCTTCTCCGGCATCCTCATAATTATTAACACCATCCAGATCCCATGTATAGCAAATGGATCCCTACGAGCTGGTGACGAGGAATACAGTAGAGGTTATCACGGATGACGAACTGCGGGTTCTCCTTGCCAGGGATAAGAAACGGGTGTATGCCGGGTATGAACCGAGCGGGGAGATCCACCTCGGGCACCTGGTGACCGTCAACAAGCTGATCGACCTGAAGGAAGCCGGGTTCGAGGTCGTCGTACTCCTTGCAGATCTCCACGCCTTCCTCAACCGGAAAGGGACCATGGAGCAGGTCAGGGAGCTTGCCGAGTACAATAAACGGTGCTTCGAGGGGCTCGGCCTCCGGGATGTCGAGTACGTGCTCGGTTCCGAACTCCAGCTTGCGCCCGACTACCAGCTCAAAGTCCTCCAGCTCTCCCAGCAGATAACGCTGAACCGTGCCCGACGGAGTATGGATGAGGTGGGAAGGAATATGGAGGCGCCCACCGTCTCCCAGATGATCTATCCCATCATGCAGATGGTGGATATCGCCCTGCTCCAGGTGGACGCAGCCGTCGGAGGTATCGACCAGCGGAAGATCCACATGCTCGCCCGTGAGCACCTGGCGGGCGTGGGCTACCCATCACCGGTCTGCATCCATACGCCGATCCTGAACGGGCTCGATGGAAAGAAGATGTCTTCTTCCAGTGGCAACTACATCTCGGTCGCCGACCCGATCGAGGAGATCGAGAAGAAGTGCCAGAAGGCATTCTGCCCGCCCGAATGCGAAGAGAACCCGGTACTCCAGATCCTCCAGTACCATGTCTTCCCGCGTTCAGGTACCGTCGTGGTCAGACGTCCGGCAAAGTTTGGCGGGGATCGTGAATTCTCAAGCTACCAGGAAATCGAGGAGGCCTATCGGAAAGGAGAAATCCACCCTCTCGACCTGAAGAAGACCGTCGGGACCTATCTTGCCGGGATCCTCTCTTGTGTCCGGGATTACATAGCGTGATGGAGTATCTGCCGTGAGCTTCGACCGGATTGAATCAAGGTTCGATCGGGAGATCGAACGCCTGGGTATCCGGGTAAAGGATGTTGACCAGCTCAAAGTCCGGCAGGACGTATTTGACGAGGTGACCCTCCTCGCTCTCTACAAGCTGGTGCACCGGGGCTGGATCACTGCTATCGGAGGATCCATCAGTACCGGCAAGGAAGCAAACGTCTTCTTCGGGGAACGGGACGACCAGGATCTCGCCATCAAGATCTACCGTATCCGCACGGCGAATTTCAATGCCATGAGCGAGTATCTCATCGGGGATCGCAGGTTCTCCGGAATCCGGAGGACGCGGAAGGATATCGTCTTCACCTGGACACGGAAAGAATTCGCCAACCTGAAACGGGCTCACGAGGTCGGGCTTCCGGTTCCTGAACCCTACGGGTGGGACCGGAATATCCTCGTGATGGAATTCATCGGGAAAGACGAGGTACCGTTCCCCCAGATCAGGAACGTCGATATCGGGGATCCCGATTCCGTGTACCGGGAGATCGTCTCATTCATGAAGATCCTCTACCAGGACGCAGGACTCGTGCATGCCGATCTTTCTGAATTCAACATCCTCTTTTCCGACCGGCCCTATATCATCGATATGGGTCAGGCGGTGACCCTCGATCATCCCCGGGCGCGGGCATTCCTCGCAAGGGATATTGCAAATGTGAACAGATACTTTGGCAGCCTCTGCAGTGTCAGGACGACCGGCGAGGTTTTTGCAGAGATAACCGGAGCTCCGTTGCCGGGCGGCGGAGTGTCAGGACAGGGAAGCCCGGGTTGAAGAGCATGATACAGGAAGTGAAGATAACCGGGAACAGGATCGGGGTTCTGATCGGTAAAGGCGGAGCGACCAAGAAAGATCTGGAGGAACAGACAAAAACCACAATCTCGATCGACAGCAAGGAAGGAATCGTACGGGTAGAGGGAGAAGATGCCCCGCTCGTCCTTCGGGCCGTCGAAGTTGTACAGGCTATCAACCGTGGATTTTCCCCCGAACGCGCCTTCGTGCTGCTCGAGGATGAGGACCTCCTCCTTGATATGATCGACCTTTCCGGGCTGACCGACAGCCCTCGCCAGCTCGAACGGCTCCGCGGGCGGATCATCGGGAAGGACGGCCGCTCCCGGGAACAGATCGAACACATGACCGATTGTGAGATCTCCGTCTTCGGCAAAACCGTTGCCCTCATCGGTCTTCCTGAACAGATCAAAGTCGCCCACAGTGCGATTGAGATGCTGATCGAGGGGCTTCCTCACGAAGTGGTCTATGGGTTCCTGGAACGGAAGCGCCGCGAGGCAAAACAGGACATCATCGATTACTACTACTGAAGGCTCTACCATCCCGGCCCGGAACAGGCTCGATCCAACTGGATCCGGGCCGGAAATGGTATATTTCCACTGGAGAACAAAACGCGCGCTTCGTAGTTGATTTATAAAACGGTGCGATCCACGACGAGTATAGACTGGAATATAAGGGGTCTGAATGAAGATTGCCAGCCTCCCCATCCCTGACGCCCTGGTACGGCGATACGAGTCCGCAGGAGTCCTCGATCTCTATCCCCCCCAGGAAGAATGCGTTGAGAAGGGGATGTTCGACGGGAAGAACCTCCTCGTTGCCATTCCCACAGCCAGCGGAAAGACGCTCGTGGCAGAGATGGCCATGCATTTCCACATTGCCAGGGGTGGAAAATGTCTCTATATCGTCCCCCTCAAGGCCCTCGCCAGCGAAAAGTATGAGGATTTCAGCAGCAAAGGGGTGCGGGCAGGTATCTCAACCGGTGATTATGACCGCCGGGATGATTACCTCGGGAGAAATGACATCATTGTGGCGACGAGTGAAAAGGTCGATTCTCTTCTCAGGAACGCCTCGCCATGGCTGCAGGATATCAGCCTTCTCGTGGTCGATGAAGTTCACCTGATAGATTCTCCCGACCGCGGGCCGACCCTGGAGATGGTGATCACCAAGATGCGGACCAGAAATCCGGCCATGCAGGTCATCGCACTCTCGGCAACGATTGGAAATCCGGGATCGCTCGCCCGGTGGCTCGATGCGGAACTGGTTACCGGGACCTGGCGGCCGGTCGACCTCCGCCAGGGAGTGTACTATGACGGCGCGATTCATTTCCACGCGGATGAGCGGCCGGTCAGGTCTGTCTCCAAGTATGAAGACTTGAACCTCCTGATGGATACCATCGACGAGGGAGGCCAGTGTCTGGTCTTTGTCTCCTCCCGAAAGAACGCCGAGGCATTCGCCAAGCGGGCAGCAAAGGCACTTCACCTCGAAAGCCCTGAACTCTCCGCATATGCAAAGCAGCTCGGGAAAATGGCTGAGACCGATCAGGAAAAGGCACTTGCACTTTGCGTCTCCTCCGGATCCGCCTTCCATCATGCCGGCCTCAGAAGAGAGGCCCGGAGTATCGTTGAAGAGGGTTTCCGGAAAGGGCATATCCGGAGTATCTCGTCGACGCCGACCCTTGCCGCAGGGCTGAACCTGCCTGCACGCCGGGTTATCATCCGGGACTACCGGCGATACAGTGCAGGAGAGGGTATGGTCCCGATCCCGGCGAGGGAGTACCACCAGATGGCAGGTCGGGCAGGCCGTCCCCACCTCGATCCCTACGGCGAAGCCGTCCTGATCGGGCATTCATCACAGGATGCCGCCGAACTCTTTTCATACTATATCGATGCACCGCCCGAGGATGTTAATTCCCAATGTTCGACCGAGCGGGCTCTCACCACCCATATCCTTTCTCTCATCGCATCCGGATTTGTTGGTTCCCGACCGGCACTGCAGGAATTCATGCGGAACACCTTTTATTTCCACCAGAAGAAGACCGACCGGATACTCGCATCGGTCATCGGAAGGTCCCTCTCCTTCCTTGACCGTGCCGAGATGATCACGGTCCAGGAAGAGTTTCTCTCTGCCACCGAGTATGGAACGCTCGTATCCCAGCTTTACGTAGATCCGTTGAGCGCTGACCTGATTGTCGAACAGATCACCGGGGCACAGGACTATTCGGATATCGGTCTCCTTCAGGTCATCTGCAGTACCCCGGACATGTTCACCCTTTTCGTCGGAAACCGGGACCGGCACTACCTGGAGCGGTTTGTTCTCGAACACGAGGATGAACTCTGGCTGGACCTGCCTTACGGTGAAGATGAAACCTATTTCCGGAGCCTCAAGACGGCCATGGTCCTCTCCGACTGGAGCCATGAGATTCCGGACGCAACCATCTGCGAACGGTACTCAATTGGGCCGGGCGATATCCATGCCCTTGTTGAGAGCGTCAACTGGCTTCTCCACGCGACCGGACGCCTCGCACGGATGTTCAGACGCGGTTTTACCCCGGCAATCGGGGAATTCGAGCTCTGTATGAAGCACGGCATAAAACGGGAACTGATCCCGCTGGTCAGGATCAGAAATATCGGACGCGTCAGGGCCCGCCGCCTCTTCAACAACGGGTTCACCTCCCCGGAAAAGATCCTCGCGGCCGGACCGGATCGGATTATCCCCCTCCTCGGCCAGGGAATAACTGCACAGGTCTTTTCGTACCTCAAAGGAGAGGTGAGCGGAAAGCCCCCGGCATCCGAATCGGCAACGCAGGCTGATCTGTTCGGTTTCGGAAACGGGGAAACGGAGTGATCCACCAGTGAAGGCAGAAACCTGTACGATTGTCCAGTTCAGGACCGTAATCCGGGATCCGGAAACCTTTCTGACCGAAGTCCGCGATATTGCCACACGGCACCGCGTCCACATCATCCTCTTCAACGCATCGAACATGGCGGGAATGGCTCATGTCCGCTCTGCGCTCGAACACGCATTCCGCGCATTTTCCAGCGGTTCAACAATCTCAAACAGTGTCGAGATGGAGGCATTTCTCTACGCCTCCGGATCGCGACAGTGCCAGATCGGTATCCGTTTCGGGGTGCATGCCGGCATGAACGATACCTATCTCTGTATCTGTCCCGCATCCTCCGAAGCACTGGAAGAGCTGCTCGATCTGGGTGAGCTTTGCGGTGATGACTGGGAGGGAGTCACTCCTGACAAGATGGAGCGCCTTCAGGAACTCTTCGGCATCACCGATGAGGAGTTAGCGGTTGTCGGTCCGTCCCGGATCACCGAACTGGTTCTCGAGCGGGTTGCACTTCTAGAGGTGTACCGGTAATCTGCCTTGCATCTGCATCCTCTATGGAAGCGGGAGAAAACCTCCCGATGAGTTCTGAAGGAATCTGCAGCGGAATCCCGATTTTCCAGGTCTTGAATCAGGACCCTCCGAACTGGAAAAAATTGAGCCTGTTCATATCGCAATCTTGGGGCGTCCGTACCCCCCGGCTATTCTATTCCTATTGGTCGCTTACTTGTTGGCATGGGTGAGAATGTGGCGGATTTCCGGGATGATGAGCGCGCTTGTTGCCAGTTTGACCGCCCCGGTAGAGCCCGGAACACAGAAGATCGCTTTTCCACCGGAAATTCCGGCAATGGCCCGGGAAAGCATGGCTGCACTGCTGATCTCCGCGAAACTCATCATCCGGAATAGTTCGCCGAATCCGTCAATCTGTTTGTCCAGGAGAGGAAGCACTGCCTCGATGGTACAGTCATCGTGTGTCAGCCCGGTGCCGCCGTTAATCACGACACAGCTGGCCCGATCAAGGGCCCGGATCACCTCTCTCCTGATCGCATCAATCCGGTCCGGAACAATGGCGTAGTGAGCGATTCGGATTCCGGCATCCTCAAAAAGGGTTTTGATGGTCTCTCCGCTTGTATCGTTCTCCCTGGTCCGCGAGCTCGATACCGTAATGACGGCGCCGGATATGCTCATTGGCTGGACATGCTCTTGTTTCATCAGCATCAGCTATGGAACAGAAAGGTTAAAAGTTCATACCCGAAGGTGGTCTCTGGAAGCTCGCTGGTGGGAATCCCCAACCCCTTTGTTTCCACTGGAAGATGGTTCTTTACCCCCTCTGGTATGAGATTTGAATCCCCGACGGTTTTCAGACTTCAGATCCTTCCTCTGATGACATCGTTCTTTCCGCCGTTCTACGTCAATTCTCCATGTCTCTTTAGGGGAGATTTCTGGCA
>JAAEET010000064.1 GCA_013415565.1 Methanomicrobiales archaeon | reverse complement strand
GGAGCGGGAAGGGAGGGCCTGTGTCGGGAGGGTCGAGCCCATATGCCGGCTCGGCAAGGACTCGTTGATTGCCAGGACCAGCTGAACATCCATTTTTTCTTCGTGTGGCGGAGTGAGGATCCGAACACTCTGATACTCCGGCAAACCGGAACCATCGACACCGCAATCTTTGTCCTGCCGCCCAGGCTGCTTGAGAAGATCGCGTATCGTGATGCCCTGAAAAGAACCTCACGCTGGCCAATCTCCCGTTCTGGAAAGAAGGCGGACGAGGACACCGATCCTCCCCGGAAGCAGAGCGGCAGTTCTCGATTCAGGGGAATTTATTATATCGTTCTAAAATCACCTCTCGGACGATGAAGAAGATACTACCGTTCCTCCTGGTCCTGTGCCTGGCCGGAGCGTTCGTTCTCTGCTGCGGGTGCACCCAGCCGGTTCCTCCACCGGTACCAGCACCGCCGACACCCGTGCCGACCGTTGATCCCACTGCCTGCACCAGGGATGCGGAATGTGTCCCGGCCCAGTGCTGCCATCCGACGGGCTGCATCAACGAGCGCTTCAGGCCGTCCTGCACCGATGTCATCTGTACCCTGGAATGCAGCGGTCCCCTCGAGTGTGGTGCCGGGCACTGCGGTTGTGTTGACGGGACCTGCCAGGTCATTCCCGGGCCGGCCGGACAATCAACGCTGATCGTCGCCATCAAAGATGCACCAAAGACGACCGGCACCGGCACGATCACCGAGCTCCTGCTGAACATCAGCGAGGTAAGCGTCCACCGGGCATCCGCCGGCCAGACCTCCCCGGATACCGATGAGGAGATGGAAGCGGTGGAATCGGATGATACGAGCCTGGCAGGGTGGACCGTTGTGGTGAACCGGACCCAGACCGTCGATCTCCTGGAGCTCACCAACGTGAGCCGGGTCCTCGGTCAGAAGACGATGGATGCAGGCACGTACACGCAGATACGGCTGAAGATCGATTCGGGAACCATAACGGTTGACGACACGGGATACCCGCTTACGGTCCCGAGCGGCGTACTGAAGCTGAACCGGGGATTTGTTCTCGAACCGGACCAGACCCTGACCCTCACGCTTGACCTGAACGTGGACAAATCGGTCATCAGGACCGGATCGGGCCAGTATATGCTGAAACCAGTGTTTGCCGTGATCTCCGGCTGAATCTTTTTTCCCGGACTGGTGCCCGGCACAGCCACTTCAGGATGGCAGGGAATAAGCTGTCTGTGGTGATCGCGTCGATCGGGGAACCGTGCAGGCCCGCCCGGTGCCCCGGGGAACTGGTGGAAGCCACCTTTATCGATCCGGGGTTCCATACATGTGCCAGAAAGCCACTCCCTGATATGCGACGAAAAACATTGGCTGTGACCGGACTTGACGGGCAGATTGCCGACCTGGTGAGGAAGACCGACCATAGGATACTCGCCGTCTGGGCTGCGGACTGTGCAGAGCATGTGCTCCCCTGCTTCGAGGAGAAATACCCGGAGGATACCCGTCCCCGGGACGCGATCGGGGCATGCCGCAATTGGGCACGGACAGGGGTGTTCCGGATGGCCGACGTCCGGAGGATCGCACTGGCAGCCCATGCAGCTGCCCGTGAGGTCCCCGAGTTTGATCCGGCCCGGTCCGCCGCCCGTGCCGCGGGTCACGCGATGGCAACTGCCCATGTTGCCACCCACGCCATCGCGGCCGCCCTCTACGCTGCCACCGCTGTCCGGGATGCTGCCGACCCTTCCGATGCCGGAAGTGCGACGATCAGGGAACGTGAATGGCAGCTTCAGCACCTGCACCGGTTGAGAGAACGGGTGACTTCCTGATCCTGTACAATGATATCGGGTTGGTCGTCAGCAACAAGCTCGCTACCCAAACCTTCCGCTCCGACACGGGAATCGGCCCGGATTTCCGGGGTTCACATACTTTGATGATGGGGAGCAGAAAGAAAACTATCCATGATCAGGGTCCTCCTGGTCGATCGTTCCGGCTGCCCGGACACCTTCCAGGCGTGTGATGCAAACGGGGAGATGGTCGTGTCGCTGCTGCCGGACACAACCGATCTCCGGGAAGCACTGGAACGGGAAGCGTACGATATCGTCATCGTTCATGACCATTCAGACGATTCTGCCATCCGGGAGAGTCTTCACCAGATCCGCACTTTGAAGAGCCGCATCCCCGTCATCGTATCAACCGTGACCCATGATCCTGCCCGGGCTGCCATGGCATACGGCGCCGGTGCCGATTCCTTTCTCTGGGACGTGACCCGGGAAACCTGCCAGGACCTGCTGGTTCCGGTCATAAGGTATCTCGTGCAGCGCTGCACCAGCGAAGAACGGATCGTCGGGGAGAACCGGATCATGCAGGCCATCCACGACGCCTCTCCCATCGCCGCCTGCGTGGTGAAGGATCACCGGATCCTCTGGGTGAACGCGATCATACCCCGGAAGCTCGGATACTCTGAACAGGAGCTGATCGGATCCGATCCCACGATGCTCTTTCCCGACGATGCAGAGCACCGCCGCATCGATGCAGGACTCTACGACAGCCGGACCCGGGAAGGGTGGGGCATGGTCGAGGGCGAGCTGAAACGGAAAGACGGGACGGTTCTCACCTGCCAGCTCCTCTCCCGCCCGGTCGATCCCGACGATCCCGACAAGGGCCAGATCATCATCGGCCAGGATATCACCGACTATGTCCGGATGCGGGACCTGCTCCGGAAGAGCGAAGTCCAGTACCAGGACCTGCTGGATACCGCAAACAGCATCGTGCTCCGCGTTGATCCCGGTGGCACGATCCGGTTCATCAACCGGTTCGGAGCTGCCTTCTTCGGATATACTCCCGAGGAGCTTGCCGGGAAATCCCTGGTAGGCACCATCCTGCCCCCGTTATCATCCACCGGGAGGGACCTGGTCCGGATGGTGCAGGATGTCATGCAGGATCCCGACCAGTTCGAGATCAACGTGAACGAGAACATGAAGCGGGACGGCGAACGGGTATGGATCGCCTGGACCAACCGGGCGATCCGGGATGACCAGGGAAAGCTCGTCGAGATGCTGTCCATCGGGCATGACATCACCGAGCGGAAGATCACCCTCGGGGACCGATCGATGCGGTCGGCATCCTGGATCAGCACCTTCCTCGAAGGGACGGATATCCGCGAGGAGGTGTTTGAGGAGGTGTATACCCTGGCAATCGAACTCTCCAGGGAGGGGAGAGAGGGAAAGCCGGTCGGCGCCACCTTCATGATCGGGAATGCGCCCGACGTTCTCGGGCGATCGACCCAGCTGATCCTCAACCCGTTCGAAGGTCATCCCCGTTCCACGAGGAACGTGACCAGTTCCGGGATACGGGAGACGGTCAAGGAACTCTCCCAGATCGATGGCGCCTTCGTCATCTCCGGTGACGGCACCATCGAGGCGGCCGGGCGCTACATCACCATCGATACCAGCAGGGCCTTCATCCCGAAAGGGCTCGGCACCCGCCATGCATCGGTTGCAGGACTCACCCAGGAGACCCCTGCGGTGGGAATTGTCATCTCCCAGAGCGGGGGGAGGATCTCGCTCTTCAAGGACGGCCGGATCTTCAGGATCATTGCGGTAAAGGAATGAACCGCACCAAACGCTGTTCCCGGGATCAGAACATTCATCTGGGTAGACTCCGTCACGTACATCATATCATGAGAACGTGAGGAGACGAAAAATGAAGAAAGGTTTTTCAGCAAATCTCGAAACCGAGACAGTAAAGAACACGGATTTCCGGAGAGTTCTCTATACCGGGAAATTCAGCCAGCTGGTCCTGATGAGTCTCAAACCCGGCGAGGAGATCGGTGAGGAGACCCATGACGACGTCGATCAGTTCTTCCGGTTCGAAGAGGGAGCAGGTGTCGTAACAATCGATGGCACCAGGCATGCAGTGACCAACGGCACCGGGGTGGTCGTCCCGTCCGGTGCACGACACAACGTCATCAACACGTCGAAGAACGCCGACCTCAAGCTGTACACCATCTATTCTCCTCCCGAACACCAGGACAAAATCATCCGGAAAACAAAGCAGGATGCCCTGGCCAGCGAAGAGCACTTTGACGGGAAGACCACCGAGTGAATATACCTCCGGGCAGGGAGTTCCCTCTCCCTCCCCTGCGCTGCCGCCTGGTATTTTTCCTCAGGCCTTGCAGAACCGGGGTGTTCCCCACCCGCTCCATTGTTCCTGGCTATTCCTGGGCAAAGCTCCCTGACTCCTACCTTTTTCCTGTCATGGGTTGACGTGATCTCACATGAATCGGCAGAAGGCATTCACCGTCATCGCGGTTGTCATCATCGTCGTCGTTGCAGCCGTGGTCGGATACACCCTGACAGCTGCCCCGGCAAACCGGGACACGCTCTACCAGGTCTCGACCATCGATGCCCTGCAGCTGGGGGTCTTTGCCGGAATCCAGCCGGTCGGAGACCTGAGACCCCACGGTGACTTCGGGATCGGCACCTTCGATGCCCTGGACGGGGAGATGATCGTGCTCGACGGGATCATCTACCAGGCCCTGGCTGATGGCACTGTCCGGGTCGTGCCCGATACCCTCACCACTCCCTTAGCCACGGTGACGTTCTTTGAGGATGATTTCACGATCACCACCACCGGACCCATGAACTTCTCGGCCTTCACCACGGTGATGACGGAACGCCTCCCCACCGGGAACATGGCCTATGCGGTCCGGATGCACGGAACATTTCCGTCGATAACCGTGCGGGCGATCCCAGCACAGCAGGAGCCCTACCCCACGCTGTCCGAAGCGGCGGCGAGCCAATCGGTATACACCTACACCGACACCACCGGGTCAGTCGTCGGGTTCTTCACCCCCGTATTCTTTAAAGGCCTCAACGTGGTCGGCTACCATCTCCACTTCATCAGCGACGACCGGCAGACCGGCGGCCACATCCTGGAATTCACCGTGCCGGGAGATACACCTGTCGTATACGACATAACACCGGAATTTTACCTGGTGCTGCCCACCAGCGGGGCATTCACCGAGGTCGATCTCTCGCAGGACCTGAGCGCCGAGCTTGCCGCGGTGGAAAATTAGCACCGGGATGTGGGGGGCAGGCGGGATTTCGGCAGAAATCCGCTGCACGCCTCCCCCCGGAAGGAATGATTCAGAATCACCAGGGCGTAGGTGAGAACCTGCTGCCAAAAAGACCGGCATGAGGGGGGCGGCGGCTTCGTGTTTCCCAGCCGGAACCAGGAATGGCACTACTTTTATTATCCCCTGGTGCAATCCCGCTCATCATGCCACTCTTTATAATCCTGGGAAAACTGACCGACACCGCCATCCAGAAAATGAGGGAAGCACAAGAACGGGATAAAAAGGCAGAACAGATCATAGCATCGGCAGGGG
>JAAEET010000028.1 GCA_013415565.1 Methanomicrobiales archaeon | reverse complement strand
TCGTCAACAGATCCTGAGTCTCGCGCATATGTACCGTTCCGCGGCACATGCGGGCCCGTGGTGAGGCCACGTCCACCCGTGCGCTTATCAGATCCACCGTGTCAGCCCGTTGTGAATGATCACAACTCCTTCTCGGCTGCGCCCCGTGTCAGGAGGCGCACGCCAACCCATGAGGAAACCGGCTCCCGCCGGAAACCTCAGAGAGGCTTCCATAATTATTACACAGAAATGAATATAAACTTTCTCGATGCGTGCCTACGAATGCATGCGGCACGATACCCATGGTACGGACCGGATGTTCACCGGACCCGGTTACCCGAAGTAGAGATCCCCCTCGTCGTTGATATAAACCTCAATCTGGTCCCTGATATGGCGGGCCCGGAGACGTTCGGGCATCGCCTCTCTCATTTTATTGATCAGGGAGATGGTATCGTACTTGACCTTGATGCCAAGGCGCTCCGCCTCCCGGTAGATGAACGGGGCGACATCGAGGACGTCCATCCCCGGTTCGACGGTGCAAAGATGGGTGGCATCGAGGGTGTACAGGAAATCGAGGGTCTCCTTCGCTCTCCTGATGTTCTCCATCGCAGATTTTTCGATTGTGCAGACATTTGCCTTTGAAGTGTGGATGATATCGGCAATCTGCTGCTGGGTCAGCCCTTGCTTCCGGTATCTCAGTACTTCTTTCTGGCGATCGGTAAGCAACCCATCTTTCATTACCAACCGTATGGAGGGTCAAACTTAAACACTTTTCGTTAACATGGTTGACTCCGGGAGAACGCGGGTGACCAGCCCGCACTGACCAGAGATGACGGGGCTTTCAAGAAAACAGCAATAAACGGCCAGATTCCCGAATTTGAATCAAATTTCAAAACGTTTATATCTGCACGGGCGAATAGTAACCTGTTATAACGAAAAAGAGGTGCATACATGGTAGTTAAAGTTGGCGTTGCCAAACTGGGCAACATCGCAAGCGGCGTAATGGCCGAACTCCTGCTCGATGAGCGGGCAGACCGTGAGGACATGCAGACCTTCATGGCAACCAGTGGAACGAAGCTCCAGCCGGAGGACATTGACCGCGTTGTCAACAACATGGTGGCATGGAAGCCTGACTTTGCCATCGTCGTCTCGCCGAACGGCGTGCTCCCCGGTCCGACCGGAGCCCGCGAGCGGCTCGCTGCAGCCGGCATCCCGGTTGTCTTCATTACCGACGATGTGACCACCAAGAAGGAGTGGGCCGACATCAAGGAGGGCAAGTTCGGTTACATCATCATGAAGGGTGACGCCATGATTGGTGCCCGTCGTGAGTTCCTCGACCCCATCGAGATGGCCGATTACAACGGAAACCTGGTCAAGGTCCTCGCCCTTACCGGTGCGTTCCGCAAGCTCCAGATGGCGCTCGACCAGGTCATCGACCAGGTCAAGGCCGGCAAGAAGGGTGCGGACCTGGTGCTGCCCAAGCTGGTAGTCACCTCCGACAAGGCTGTCGATGGAGAATTCACCAACCCCTACGCCCTCGCCAAGGCACGGGCAGCATACGAGATCGCCCAGTCGGTCGCCATGGTCAATGTCAAGGGCTGTTTCATGACCAAGGAATGGGAAAAGTATATCCCCATCGTGAGCAGCGCCCACGAGATGATGAGGTGTGCTGCGGTTCTCTGTGATGAAGCCCGTGAGCTGGAGAAGGCCGGCGACGGAATCATCAGGAAGCCCCACAAGAAGGACGGCGTCATCGTCTCCAAGACCAAGCTGATCAGCAAGCCGGAGTAATCCGGATATCTTTCACATCTTCTTTTCCTTTTTCCCCGGTATCGGGGCGCCTTGTTCAGGTCTGATCCAAGCACCCCCTCCCGGCCACATCCTTCGGGAACCAGATGTCCGCACCATCCGGTAATTTCCAGGAGCAGGGGCTAGGGTATAATTCGGTTCCCGAGGAGTCGGCACTGCCGTTGCCGGACCGGGATCCGGCACAAGTCTTTTCCCCGACATCCGCATCAGATGGCGTGGCACCGGGAGATACGTCGACGGCACAATCTTCTCCCGGAATGTCCCTTCGGAATGGAATTTTCAATCTTCCGAGGGCGGACATTCCCGGTCCCTGAAATCCCTCCCCAGATCTTCAGGGAGGGTCAGGATGACGGGTTCAAGGTGTAGGCGCTCCATGAAAGCTGTATCGCTTATCGATGATGCATTGGGATTTATCCGGGAAATAATCGAACAGAACGAGGTAAACCCGTTCGGGTTCTTTCTCTTGTCAAAAAAGAGGGACATATTGAAGGCATACGTACCGAGTTCACGATAGAACGAAAGGATCCGGAGCAGGCCGTCAACAAACGACTCGAGATACGGGGGGAATTCTTCACAGGTGGAGACCGGGAGGATACAGCGGACTTCCCGCTCACCAAGGGGCACATGGTGGGCGTACCAGAAGAGTTCATCGCCGAACAAATACCGGGGAGAATTACATTCGGACGCTGCCAGGGCATCCCAGTAGGTGCATCCGTTTCTGATCAGGTACCGCACGCCGCCGAGGAGGTAGGATTCTGCAATGGCCGGCGGGCGCCGGTCAGCGAGCCCCTGGAGATGAGGATGAACGATGCTCGCCCCCGCTGACGGGAGATAATTCCAGTTGATGCTCTTGTATCCCTCGATACCTGTGAAAGCCCGGAGCTGTCCGGAGAATGCATCGAGGAGCTCGGTCCGGGAGAACACTCCTGCATCGTGCCGGGCGGTGATGACCGTCACCGTATGCCATTCGGCAAACGGGAACAGGTTCGGGAACGTGACACTCTCTCCGATGCGAATCCGGTCTCCCCCCCCGAATGTTGGGGTTGCCGAGAAGACCTTATCCGGGCAGAACGGGCAGTCCGGTGCGGGTGGAGGCGGGCGGTAGACGGTGTCAAGACGCCGGTTCAGGCGGGCGGGAGCAATCTTGCACCGGTGGCCTGTCAGCAGTTCTTCACGGAGCTCGAGCCGGTTCTCTCCCACGGTTACCTCGGTCACCGAGAACATGGTCCCTTCAGGTTTCCATTCGAGGGCAACCTATTAAAATTCTGTGAAAAAAAGGTGAGGTTCTGATCCGAGTGAATCTCAGACGATGTACTTGCCGATAAGGCGGATGGAGTTGGTCATGTCGGGGCCAAGCGGGGATCCGAAGATAACCTGGGTGACGCCGGCCTTCATCAGGTCCTGGCACTTCTGGGCACATTCCTCGGGAGTGCCTGCGATGGTGAAGGCTTCGATTTCCTTGTCACCGACGAGACCTCCAACAGCCTTGAAGTCGAACTTGGCGAGCGCTTCCTTGATCTTTGCCACATTGCCCATGTCGAGTCCGTGGCGCTGCAGGAGCGGCGGCGGGGATCCGGCGGCGATGAAGGCGGCAACGATCTTTGCGGCGTTCATGGCTTTCTTCTTGTCCTTGTCGACCGAGATTGCGGTGTAGGCACCGACATCGTGTCCCTTCTTGCCGGCAGCTGCCTCTGCCTGCTTGATGATGGGGATGGCGATCTCGAAGTCCTTCGGGTTCGATGCGTTGATGAGCGACCCGTCACCGATCTTTCCGGCAAGCTCGAGCATCTTGGGGCCCTGGGCTCCGATATATACCGGGATTCCCTTCTTGCCGGGCAGCGTGACACCGGTCAGCTTGGCACCGTCATAGTCGAAGAAGTTCATCTGCCCGGTCTTCTTGATCTCCTCTCCGGCAAGGAGTTTCCTGATCTGGGTTACTCCCTCCTCGAGGCGGGCGACCGGCTTCTCGCCCTGGATTGCCAGCTTCGGCAGGGTCGAGAGGTCTCCGGGGCCGATACCCAGCACGGCGCGGCCGTCGGAGATTTCATTGAGGGTTGCCATGAAGGATGCGATGGCAGCCGGGGTGTCGGTGAAGGTGTTCATGATTCCCGGACCCATCTTGAGGCTGTCAGTGTTGGCGGCGATCATGGCGAGGGTCGGGTAGCAGTGGCGGTTGTTGTAGTGGTTCGTGATCCATGCAAAGTCGATGTCCTTTGACTCGGCGAGTTTGCAGAATTTCACGACCTGTTTGACATTAATGCTTCCAGGCACAAATTCTATTCCATAAGACAAGGTTTGTCACCTCACTGTTACATATCGAGCGCAAAATTAAATAGCTTATGATTTTCAGTTTTGTATTTCGCATGAAATACCCGTTCGACGGAGACACTTCCCGCCGTCCGGGTGCCGTCTTTCCCGCCTCTCCAGGGTGGGCGGCGGCCGAGGCGCTCCTGTTTCCTTCCGGGCCGGGACCAGCTGACGATAGTCTTTTTTTTTACCCCGTGCCAATTGTAATTTAACGAAACATCCGGTCTTCCGGTATTTCAGGGGAGAATGGAGAGTATATGAGGGTTTTGATAATTGGTATCGGCGGAGCCGGGTGCCGGATAGCAGACAGCCTCCTCATCCATGATATCCGGTCACGTTCCCTGCGCTGCACCGATGCTGTGGCTGTGGACTGCAACGCCGAGGATCTGACTGCCCTGCACACCATTCCGCCAGAGAACCGGATCTTCTCCCAGACTCTTGATCCGAGCCATACCCTTGTCACGCCGGAGATGCTCCCCCACGATGAAATCATCGCCAGGCTGCATGCTCTCGATCCCGGCGACATCGATGCCCTCGTGGTTGTCAGCGGTCTCGGCGGCACGATGGCCCCCCTCATTCCGGATCTCGTCCGGCATATCAGGGATCGAATGACCGAACCGGTATTCGGCCTCTTCACACTCCCCTGCAGTCGGGAAGGGGATCGCGTCCAGGTGCTGGCTGCCGACGCTATCGATGCTCTCGCGCCGCTCCTGGATGGCACCTTCCTCTATGACAACGAGCTCTGGTATGAGCGGGCTGCAGCGGAAGGGGTGAACGAGGAGGTCCCGGGAAGTGATCTTGAGATCAGACTCCCGTGGCAGAAACAGGCCCCGCCTGTTCAGGAAATACCGGCCGGGTATACAGGAATAAATTCCCTGATCGCACGGCAGATCAGCCTTCTCCTGCGGGCAGGGGAGGTGAGTGAGCGGCCGGGTACGGAAGCCGCAGAGGTCGCGCTCGATGCCGGCGAGGTTCTGAACACCATACGGGGTATGGGGTTCATCGCCATCGGCTACGATCGGGAACATATCCCGGCAGCGAATCCCGATCTCATCACCCGGCTCCGCCCGGTGGGCCATACCATTCAGGAGAGCCATCAGAGAGCTTCACGGATGGTCACCATGGCCAGGAAAGCGGTGGATGAAGGTATTTCCATATCATGTGATCTCGAAGGAGCGCAAAAGGCCCTGGTACTCGTCGCCGGGCCGCCCCACGAACTGAGCATGCGGGGCTATATGACGGTTCGCCACTGGATCGACCGGAGTATCAGCGGTCAGGAAGTCCGATCGGGAGACTATCCTATCAGCGGCACCCGGTTCATCGCTGTATTGATCGTTCTTTCGGGTCTTGAGAAGATCCCCCGGGTCGAATCACTCCGGGAGATCCGGGACCGGACGGAGCGCCCGTGATAAAACGGTCGAAGACCGGCACCCGGTTCACCCTGACTGGACGATTTTTGAAAACGGTATGTTCCCTGCACCGATCTCGGTCCTGATTGGAATCCCCTTCTCGACAACCGCCGCGACAAAGTTCATGCCGGAATACGAGACGATAGAGAGACGGTAGGGATCCGAGGGGAGATTGAACGGAGAGATTCCCATGGTCACCGGGAAGACGAACCCGCTCTTCCGCATCTGCGCGATGGTCTCCCGCACTTTTCTCTCCGCAGCCGCAGGGACCTCGCGCACATTGGCAAGCGCCGTCCCCGTGCCTGTCGCGACCATGGTAGTGACCGAAGTGAGTCCGGCGGATATGAAGAGCTGCAGGGGATCGATCGTCGTCCCCCGATACCCGATGAGATCGACGAACTGGATCGGCTCACCATGCTCGACTGCAAGCCTCCCTCCGAAGGCCATCTTCACCGGGATTCCCCTGCTCTGGAAGACACCGTCCATGGTAATACTGCAGACGGTCATGATGCCCGTGCTCCCCTCCGGAATACGGGAATCGGCATCAACGACCCGGTACGACGAGAAAAAACCGCACCGTGCACGGATGACCTCGTCGAATGCCGCGAGGACTGCATCGAGCCGTTTCTCGGGGACGATGGAGAGATTATAGGCGACATCTCCGGTCTGGGTCACCGGATCGAACGTGCTCCTGAAAGCCAGCCGTTCGAGTTTTGAGATGATAAAGCCGATCCGTTCCCCTACCAGGGCGCTCTCGGTCTCGGCCATTCCGTAGGGGGTGAGGATCCGTCCAAGATTTCCGACCTTCTCGGTAAAGCCCATCTCGTCAAGGTAGCGGAGGTAGTACTGTACTGCCCGGTCACTCAGGACAAAACCGCGTTCGGCCATCAGCTCCGACAATCGTTTGGCCCCCATCGGCTCCCGGTGTTCCTTCAGTATCCTGAGGATCTCGATGTATTTTCTCTCGGTTCGTATCATGGGTCACCTGGCCCTGACAGCTCCGGTGCTGTCCTGGTACTTTCCCTCGTAGGAACGTGCTGTCCCTGCAACCTGGTGGATGATCATCTGGACCACCCGATCGTCCTTTCGCACTTCAAGCGGTTCAGGGCCCATATTCACCAGTCCCAGCGTCAGCTGGCCCCGGAATCCGGGATCCACGAACCCTGCGGTCACAAGGATACCCTTCCTTCCAAACGATGACCGGGTCCGGAGGGTGGCGGCAAGGTCGGCCGGGAGTTCGACCCGTTCTCGGGAGTGGGCGAGCGTGCAGATCCCCCGGGGGAGCACCAGATCTTCTGCGATACGCAAATCATACGATGCAGGCTGCAGGCACTCGGCAGCAAACGGTCTGATGACCAGTGCTCCGTCCTGGCTCCTTTCTCCGAGCCTTTTTTCGATTTCCTGTGAGGAAAGTATCATCCCATAGAGTAGTGTCGCGGAAAATGCTTAATATCTTATGATGCCAATGAAAGGGACGGATCCATGGGGTAGAGGACATCCTCTTGGGCTTCGGACCCAAGGACGCGGGTTCGATTCCCGCTGGGTCCACTTTCGTCCCAGGAACAGCCGGTCCCCGGTATACCCATTCCTTTCTCAGATTTTTTCCCAAAAATGCATCGCGGGGTCATTCTTCACGCAGGCGATTACTCCCACTTCATCTCGTGGGGAACGCGGTCAAGGAGCATTCCTTCCACCAGCACCGGCATCAGGCGTCTCCCCTCTTCGATAGCCTTCTGGAGGCGCCAGTTCCGTTCGGCATAGATGGTGAAGATCGGTTCGCCCTTCTCCACCCGGTTGCCTTTCTTGGCATGCAGGAGAATGCCTGCGCCGCGGTCATGGGGTGCTCCGGCGTTCCTTGCCATGCTGATGAGGGCTCTGTTGTTCAGCTCAACCACGTATCCGGTGGCCGGGGCATTGACCACGAATTCAAACTTCCCGGGGAGAATATCATCGGACTTCACACCGGGGTCTCCTCCCTGGATCTCGATGATCTCACGGAATTTGGCAAGAGCTTTGCCGCTCGTCAGGATATCCATCGCCACCTGGCTTCCGGTGCCGTGGGGTGCCTTGCCGGACATCTCAAGGGCAATGCCAGCAATGGCTGCACTTTTCTGAAGGAGCGACCCCGGCGTCTCGCCTCCCTCAAGGAGGCGAAGTGCTTCCTTCACCTCGAGGTTCGGCCCGATGCTCCGCCCGACCGGGGAATCCCCGTAGGTCAGGGCGCATTCCACCCGCATGTTCAGCCGCTCCCCGATCTCGATGAACTCCCGCGCCAGTTTCCTGCCTTCCTGGACGTTCGGGACTTTGGCATGTTCTCCGATGGGAATATCGATCACAACGAGATCGGCCCCGACAGCAAATTTCTTTGCCATCACGCTGGCCAGCATCTGACCGCGGGCGTCGATCCGGAACGGATACTCCTGGATGATGATACGGTCATCGGCAGGTGCAATGTTGGTAGCTCCGCCCCAGACGATTGCACCGCCGACCTTCAGGGTCATCTTCTGGACTTCCGATGCAGAGAACTCGACCGGCGCCAGAACCTCCATCAGGTCTGCGGTACCCCCGGCGCCGGTGATGGCCCGGGAGCTGGTCTTGGGTATCTTCAGTCCGCTTGCGGCGATGATCGGCACCACGAGCAGCGATATTTTATTCCCCGGAACCCCGCCGATAGAGTGTTTATCGACGATGGGATGGGTATGGAAGGTGAGCTGTTCCCCGGTATCGACCATGGCCCGGGTGAGGTGCTCCACCTCGTCCATGTCCATGGCATTGATGTAGCAGGCGGTGATGTACGCGGTCAGCTCGGCCGGGCTGATCTCATCATTGACCACATCCCTGATGATGGCATAGGTCTCGTCCTTGGTCAGCCGTTCCCCGTCCATTTTCTTCTTGATAAACTGGAGCGATGTCGGCCGCTCGGCCATCCGGACCTCAACCGGGCTACCCTCCGCGACCGCGAGTTTCTCATTGGTGATCCGGTAGATCCCCACCACACCCTGCGAGATGAGTGAGGTGGTGGTATCTACGAATGCCGCCACAGAAACACCGGTTTTCTCGTTGAGGATCTGGACGCGGTCCCCGGCAAGGACGCCGATACTCCGGGCATCCTCGATATTGAGCATCACTTCACGGGTTCCGATATCGATCAGCTTTGCGGTGAGTTTCATGGCCCTGCAGCTCCGGCGGGTTGTGATCCCTATCCGAACGAAGGGATCTTCTCCCGGTTTATTTACAACTGGGATATTCCCCTATATGCTGTTTTCTGGCCGGCTGTTTTCTGGCCGATCCGGTTCAGCCGGAAGCACATGAAGGCAGAACAATGCTTTCCGCAGAGGTAGTGGGAAATGTGCAGCCCTCCCCGTCTTCTGTTGGAAGGTCCGGAAAAAAAAGTGGTTTTGTTTAGTGCTTGCGCACGATGAGGAACGCAACAGCACCGAGACCGATCAGCGCAACCAGTGCACCGAATCCAGGCGTGGTGGTCGGTAAGGGCTGGGTCGGTGTCGGCACGGTGGTCACCGGCCCGGTGGTCGTCGGCACGATGGTCGTCGGCACGGTGGTCGGCACGAACTCAACAACGTTGAAGAGCGTGGTTGCCGTCACGTCCTGTGCGGTCTCCAGACCGATGGCCGAGGCCTGTACGATGTACTCATCGGGCTTGAAGGTGGTAGTGTCAACCGGGAAGGACCAGGTGTTGAAGCCCTCGGTTCCCTTGACAACCTTCACAGTTCCGGAAGCACCGCTGAACTCACCGCTGGTCTCTTTCGGAGTCGGCCCGAAGGACGAGGAGTACACCTCGACGAGGATCTCATCGTCGACAGCCAGGTTGGTGGTTCCCTTGATCTCGAACTTGTCGCCGACCATCTTCTCGGTGATCGGGAGGATCTTGATCTCCGGCACTTCTACCAGGAACTGGAGCTTGGTGTAGGTGTCGTCAACACTCGGGTTGTCGAGTGCAACAGTCAGTGCATTGGCTGCATCGGATCCCTGCAGGCTGCCGGGGCCCTGGAGCGTGAAGATAATGTTCTCGGCACCCTGGATCGGGTACGGTCCCACGACGTAGCGCCACTCGTAGATACCATCCGCTCTCGGATACACATCGAACCTGTCGTTGTACATCGGGTGCTGGACGACCACGAAGTACTGTCCGCTGGTCAGTGATGAGGTGATGGCACCGTCGATTTCGTACTCGAAGGTTCCGTCGTCATTCACACTTTCGGTAGCGTAGTTGACATAGTTCTTGCCCATGATCCAGACTGCAACACCCTGTGAGGGCTTGCCTTCGGCAACACCGCGGACATAGATCTTGTCACCCTGGGCGACCGTGGACTGTGAAGCCTGTGCGGTCACGAAGGGCTTGCGGATGATGACCGAGACGGTTGCATACTGGG
Organism: Methanomicrobiales archaeon; assembly: GCA_013415565.1. Classification (GTDB taxonomy): domain Archaea; phylum Halobacteriota; class Methanomicrobia; order Methanomicrobiales; family Methanospirillaceae; genus UBA9949. The sequence continues at coordinate 39,808 of JAAEET010000028.1, read as the reverse complement.
TTCCGGCAAGGTCGGACTTGTCGTTCGGGGTTGCTACTGCGTAGACGGTGTAGGTACCGGCATCGATGTTGAGGTTGGCGGTCTGCCACTTGTACTCCCAGGTGTTGTCATCCTGGACATCGGTGGAAGTGAATCCGCTCGGACCAATGAACGGGTTGACCGGGGTTCTCGGGTCGGTCAGAAGGCCGCCGTTGGGCGGGAGGTTCGGACCGGTGATGAACATGAATACCTGGTCGGTCTCCGAGTTGGTACCGGAGAGAAGGATCTCCTGTCCGAGGAAGTAGCTCTGGTCGCCGGCCGCAACAATGGTCACGGTTCCCTTCTCGACCTTCACATCGACTTCATCGGACTTGTACTGTCCGGCGAAGTTCTGCTCAACACGGATGGTGTACTTCTTGTCGTCGGTGTCTGCGCCAGTCACGAATCCTATCGTGCGGGTACCGCTGCTGGAGGTCTTTGCCTTAGCATAGTACTGGACACCATCGTTCGGTGCGTCAGGGACATCTTCTCTGATAGTCCTGCCTGCTCCACCCTCATATTCGTAGTCACCAATCGGGTAGTCCGGTCCGCCAATGGGGTCCTGCGACACGGCGTCCTGGTTGAACGCGATCAGCGGGGGCTGGTCGCCTGCTCCACCGGTCATGCCACTGGTTCCCTTGACCCAGACATAGTACTCAGTGTTGGGCCTTCCGGTGATGGTGACCGAGAACTGGTTGCCACGGACAACGGTGTCCTTGGATGCCTCGATCTTGACCGTGTCACTGGAGATGGTAACGGTCTTGAGGGCGGTCACGGTCTTGCCGGTGTAATCGGAACCGTCGGGGGCCTTGTAGTTGTCCTTGATGCTGTTGAGGGCCAGCTCGGCGCTCACCGTGTAGGTTCCGGCCTTGTAGAGCTTGGATCCGGCAGCATCGACTACCGCGGTGTTCCATCCCTCGTAGGGCGTCGGAGCTCCGGGCGGGGTGGGAGCGGTGGATACCCAGTACCAGAGCGACTTGTCAACAGTCTTCTTGGTCAGGGGAATGGAGACGGTCTGGGTCTGCCAGAGGGCGGTATAGGTTGCGCCATCGGCGGTCTTGACCTTGATGGTGACAAATCCGTCAGTTGCAGGATCAAATCCCTGTCGCGAAGCAACGGAATAGGTGTTGGTCTCGACCCTGAAGTTCAGGAATTCGCCGGATACGACCTGTTTGCCGGTGACGTCCTTGTTCGCATTGTTGTCCCAGACCTTAATATCGAGGTTCGGGTCAACGACGTTGAATGCAACCCCCTGGTTGGCTCCGTCCCAGTTATACCAGTTTCCTGTCCTGCCGACGAAATCGGCCGGGGAAACGTAGAAGCTGGTGGCGTCTCCTACGCTTACCTGGTAGTTGGGAGCGTCAGTGTTAGGGTTCGTTCCTGATGCAAACCAGGCGATTGTCGGCTGGGTTACAACCGCGGCAACATTAATATTCTGTTCACCGATGAACACATCATAGCTTGCCGGAGTGATCACATTGTTCACTGCAGATGCCGGAAGAATCAGCATTGCCAGTGCTACCAATGAGATCAGCATAAGGCTAAAGCGTTTAGTCATCATTTGTCCTCCTTACTCATGTCCAATTTTGAACGTTCAATCCAATGCACACGAAGTGACTCGTAATCGACAGATGCCGAATAACGGTTCATTGTGCTCCATACTCCGAATAACGGAATATGATTCAATATTTGTGGTACACTTAATATATCCTTTTTGGTCGATTACGGGAGAAGACACGGGTAAAAAAGGGGTAAAACCGGGGAATGATATGAATCCGGGCATTTTTTCCATGTTCCGGTCAGCCTGATCACGGACACCAGGGGAGTATAAAACCTCTTGATCAGAGGTATCCTTCGCGCATGGCACCGGGAATGGACACCCGGGCTCCTGGAAGAGTGTGCATCGCTCCTGTTTATCGCTTTTCCGGTGGTCTGCTCCAGAACGATTCCACTACCTTTACATGAACCGGTTCGATATATACCTGTATGCGGATCATCAGGGCGCCTTCCATCGGGACAGCCCACGAGCTCGTGGTGAAGATGGTGCTTGAGAAGGGCCGAATACTTGATACAGAGGACGGCGAAGCAACGGTCGAGTTCGATGAGATCGCGGTCAGGGTGGAAAACCCGCTGACCGAGCCCATGGTGAGCCCTCATTCGCGGTTTTCACGGAAGTTCATGGAGAAATATGCCGACGATCTCCTGAACGGTACACCGGCCGTTTTTGAATATGATTACCATGACCGGCTGTTCAACTGGGGCGACCGGCTCTGTTCCGTAGAAGGAACGCCGCTTCACATCGATCAGATCGATTACATCGCCCGGAAACTTGCCTCTTCACCGGTCAGCAGGAGAGCCCTGGCCATCACCTGGAACCCGCTCGTCGATGAACGTCTCGATGACTGCCCCTGTCTCCAGCTCGTCCAGTGCCTGGTCAGGGACGGCCGCCTCTCTATGAAAGTTGTGTTCAGGAGCAATGACATGCTCACCGCTGCAGGTGCGAATATGTATGCCCTTGTTCACCTGCAGACAGCGATTGCCGGCCGGCTTGGGATTCCCCCGGGGTCCTATACCCACATATCGCTGGTGCCGCACATCTACTACATCCGCGATGTGAACGATCTTGAACCGTTCTGCGGGAGGGGAGATCGGATCAGGCCCGTGGCCGAGGTCTGCCGGACCTGCAGGAAATGCCGGTTTGCCGGCCTCAATCAGTCAGGTTAATTAAGAAAAAGCGGCAATAAAATACGGTGTCGTAGCCCGGTAGTGTAGCGGTCAATCATGCGGGACTCTGGATCCCGCGACAGCAGTTCGAATCTGCTCCGGGCTATCTGTTTTATTTCAGAGCCTGCTTCGTCATTCCGGTCAAGCGGGGCTGATCATGCCTCATACCCATGCCGTATACCATGTGCCACCGGGATTCCGGCAGGCTGGTTACTCTTTCCGGCACAGGAAGGCACGGTGATCGGGATAGTACGGGTTCATGCTGACCTGGTCAAGAATACTGAGTCCTCCCGCCCCGATCTCCCTCTCCGCTTCACTGAAAACATCGCCGGGGTCTCTGGTCACATCAATACTCCGGGGTTTCAGCATGAGCACCGCGAGGCCCTTTTCTTTCAGAAAACAGAGGTTGCCGATGAGAATGGATACCTGGCGGGGGGAGGCAACATCCTGGTAGATGAGATCGACATCCTCAACGAGGGGAAGGTAGGTCTCAGGTCTTCCGGCATCGGCAAGGATCGGGATGATATTCTTCCGTGAGCCGGCGATGACGAGCAGATCCTGCATGGGCCGGGGCGCAATCTCGACGGCATATACAACCTCGACGTAATCCGCGACATGGGATACCGTGGTTCCGTTCGCCGCGCCGAGGTAGAGGACCCGGTGGTCGGAACGGAGTTCCATCTCCGTTCCCAGGTGGTACAGGGCGGCAAGTTTGCTCCGTTTCGGATCCCAGACCCGGAAGCCCTGGAGCATCCGTTCTCCATACACCCCTCCCGGACCCTCAGACACCAGGTGCCCATCTCTCCAGATCATTCCCTCCTCCCCGCCTTCCGGACGGCTTCATCGGCTTTCAGGAGAAATTCCCGGTCTGCACTTTTCCGGTGATAATCGATCCGTGCTGCAATGGCCAGTTTGGCCGAGAGTGTGCGGGCGACCCGCCCCCGCGTTCCCCGTCTGGCGTTATGTACCCTTCCGTGCTGGTACACGATACCGTGTTTCGGAGGCGGTGTTCCCGTGGCGAGGTGTGAGAAGAGGGCGGTTCTCGCACCGAGGACCTGGATCGATGATGCCGGCAGGGCCGCCAGCTCACGGATCCCCCCCGCTTCGGAAACCAGCCGGGCTGCGACAAGACCTCCGGCAAGGGCACTGCAGTTCGGGAGTATTTCTTCCGCCCGCCTGGAGACCTGGTTCATGAGCAGGGATCGCCGATCCCGCAGCCGATCAATTTCATCGAGCAGGCCGGCAAGGGCCTCGTCTGCGTCCTCCCGTATCAGTGCGATAAGGTTGCTGCGGGCAGGGAGTGTTCGTTTACGGCTGAATCCGGGCCGGGTGGCACGGTGCCATTCAACCGCCCGTTCGGTCAGGAGGTTGATGACCTCATCGAGCTGGTCGAGCATCCGTACCATCTGGATAAGTCCCGAGGAATCGACCAGAAGGATCTGTTCCAGATTCCTCTCGGCGAGAATGAGGGCAGCCTCCCGGAGCCGCTCCAGATACTCAGCCCGGTCCCGGACCGCACCACACCGGACCGCAATCCTCCAGTCGGGGATACAGGCATTCCCGCTCCCCGCCAGCATCGCAAGACGCCCGGCAAGGAGGCCGGGATCGCCGGATGCCGGCTTGCAGGCCCGGCCCTCCACGTCACCGAACCAGTAGGATTTCATACTACAGTATGGGTATCCCCGTGCTCATTAGTGTGCTCTCCGGCCGGTGCTCCCGTTGAACCCTGTCATTCACCATGCGGCAATCCCGAACGAGTACAGGATGACCGGGACCATGACCGCCCCCATGCAGAAGAGCTGCGTCACGTTCAGCAGTCTCGGTGCAAGACCGGTCAGCGTCGCAAGCAGGAGAATGAAAAGTCCAAAAATTCCAGAGAGGAGGAATGTAAGCAGCACGACAAATACGATCACCCCCCTGTTGAGTCCCTGTTTGTCAATTCCTCCAAGCCGCCAGGCATAACCTGCGAGCAGGATGGTGATGAGATAGGCGGAGCATGCGGCAAGTGCTGCTGCAAGGACCAGGAGGCCGATCGGCGGAACCTCGATTGAGGAGAGCGCGACCATTACCCCGTTCCGCGTCCGGGCAATGGCTGCAAAGGCCGCCAGGCCCACCAGCGCGTTGACGGTATTTGCCGCACTGGTGGCGAAGATGTATCCCCGCGGGTCCCGGTCGTACGAAGTAGTGGTGGCAATCACCGCGTTCGCGGTGGCATTGGAGAGGCCCGGGAGCCAGCCAACAACGACCCCGGCGGCCGAACCGCCAAGGGTGCCCCTGATCAGGCTGCGGCGGGGCAGCGACAATCCGCAAAACTGCTGTTCCGGGACATGGCCAGTTCCTGATACGAGGAGAATTGAGATCCCGAACAACCCTGAAAGGAGTGGCATAAGCATACTGGAGTATCCCAGCGGGGAGATACAGAGAAAACCGAAATGGAAGGTGAAGATGCCGAGTATACCGGAGACCAGGAAGACGACAAGCGCATGCCCGGGAGATTCGCTCCACAGGATCAGGTACGCTGCCACCGCGGTGATGGCGATCCCTACCCCCCAGTCCACCGCTCCCTGGATATACGGTGCCACCAGGAGGAGGGCCAGGGCAACCGGGATCCCGGCAATGAAGCCTCCCGCACTCCCGAGGGCGGCGATCCGCACTGCTTCCTCACCGTTTCCCTCCAGACAGAGGGCATGCGAGGGGATGACCGAGAGGGCGGTATCCGGATCCGGGATCCCGAGAAACGTGCTCGGAATGGTGTCAAGAAACGTATGGGTGATCAGCGCGGCAACCATGGCCGCCGCGATCATTTCCGGCCCGAAGACCGGGATCAAAGCCGTCTGGACTGCCAGCAGCCCTCCGGCCATGGTATTGACATGTACCCCCGGCAGGAGCCCGCTGATGGTCCCGAGCACAATGCCCGCGGCGACTCCGGCCAGAAGCCCCATCATCCGGCCTACATTGCCTGGAGATGCAGATAAATACATCGAAACCGGATTAATCATACCAGAAAGGAGGTGGTGCGTGAATATCGCGGTTACCCGGCTTGCCGGAAAAGAGACAGGGGATGCTGCCCGATGCCGGGCATTCGGCCACCACTGCTATGCTGTCGCCCCGCTCAGGGCCGAAATACGACAGGATCTCGTCACCAGTTTTGTCGAAGCTGTCGAGGAGAACCGGTATGACTGCCTCTTCTTCTCGAGCGCTCTCCCCGCACAGATCATTGCTCCCCGCCTCTCTCGCTGGCCCAGGGTCGTGGCCATCGGCCCCCAGACTGCAAAGACCTTGCAGCACTTTGGGATCGAATGCGAAATCCTCCCCCGTTACTATTCATCGTCATTTGTCCCGTACCTGGGAGAATGGATACGGGGGAAACGGATCGGCATCCCCCGTGCCGATGTCCCGAACCCCGGTCTGATCGGGGCCATCAGAACCGCGGGGGGTATCCCCGAGGAGATCCGCGTCTACTCCCTCATTCCGACTCGGGAAGCGCTGGATCTCGGAGATGCCGGGGCCGTCCTCTTCACCAGTGCCATGTCATTCGAACAGGCCGTATGGAAGCGCCGGACCGATCTCCTGCTGATGGCAATCGGTGAATCGACAGCATCGGCCATGAAGCGGCGGGGGGTGGTCCCGTCCGTGACCGGGGATGGATCCCTCGAAGGCACCCTCCGGGCGCTCAATGGATTCCTCGCGGAAGATTCCGGCAGAGCGGGCTTCTCATGACCGGCGATATACAGAATCCCCTGGCAATGGTTCGTCCCGGCCTCCTGGTGATCGACAAACCCCGCGGGCCGTCGAGCCACCAGGTGACGGCCTGGGCCGGTGAGATCCTTGATGTCCCGGTGGGGCATGCCGGCACCCTCGATCCGGGGGTGTCCGGAGTTCTGGTCGTGATGCTCGGGAGTGCGGTCCGCCTCGCCCCCATCCTCCTTGGCCAGGACAAGGAGTATGTCTGCTCGCTCAGGACCCACGGCGATGTGCAACCCGACCGGATGCGGTCTGTTCTCGGGGAGTTCTCCGGGAGGGTCTATCAGCGTCCGCCCCGGAAGAGTGCCGTGGCCCGGAATCTCAGGATACGAACCGTGCATGAGATGGATCTGCTCGATTTCGAGGGGAGGTCCTATCTCCTGAAGATCAGGTGCGATGCCGGCACGTACATCCGGTCCCTCTGTCACCACGTCGGCCTTGCCCTCGGCACCGGTGCCCACATGGAGGAGTTGCGCCGGACCATGTCCGGCAGCTTCGGCGAGCGGGATGCCGTGACCCTGTACCAGCTGAAAGATGCGGCGACAGGAGCGGCGCAGGGTGATCCTGCAGCCCTGGCCGGGATGATCCGGTCACCGCTCGAGGCACTGGGAGGAATTCCCCGGGTCATGGTCAGGGATTCTGCAGTTGATGCCGTCTGCCACGGAGCCGTGCTGGCCCGGGCGGGACTCTCTGGGGGAGACCGGTTCGAACGGGGGGAGACCGTGGTGATGATGACGGCGCAGGGTGAGCTGATCGGTCTGGGCACATCCCTGGTTTCATCCCGCGAGGCCATGACCCTGACCCACGGACTTGTTGTTGCACCGTCATCGGTCTTCATGCAGCCGGGCACCTACCCGAGAGGGTGGAAGAAGGCGAAGGAACCGGCCCGGTCCGCCAGTAAGAGATAGCATTAAAAAAATATCCCGCTTATAGTAAGGGTGCATTTCTGTGCTGAGGTAGTCTAGCGGTAGGGCGCAGGCCTGGAAAGCCTGTGGGGCGTCCAGCCCCTCGGGAGTTCAAATCTCCCCCTCAGCGTCTTGTCCTTTCACGGCAGCGCCTGCATTCATTCCCGGAGCAGTGTCTCTTTCAGGCGCTGTTTTGCAAATTCGTAGTACTCGGGAACGATCTCGAACCCGAGGAAATGCCGCCCCAGCTCCCTGCTGACCACCGCGACCGTTCCCGACCCCAGGAACGGATCAAGGACCAGATCCCCGGGATTGCTCGAAAAACGCAGGATCTTTCCCACCAGTTCCCGCGGTAGTTTGGTCGGGGTCTTCTGCTTCCCCTTCCAGTATTCGCGGTTGATAACCCAGACATCCTCGGGGTAATGCTCGACTTTGTTGAAGGTGTAGTTCCGCGGGTTTTTTACCGCGTAGAGAACATGGTAGTGACTGGTCACGTACTTTTTCCGGGTGTACACTCCGAACTGGTACTTCCAGATGATATGGTTAAGGGTGACAAAACCGCTGGCATCGAGGCTGCACAACACCTCCTTCAGGCGGTTCCAGCCCGAGAACAGGTAGAGGCTCCCTGAGGGGGAGAGCACCCGGTATGCCTCATCCACCCAGGTCCGGGTGAAGTCTGCGTAGTCATCAGGGGACACCTCGCGGTAGCCATCGAGCACGTGCCGTCCCGTACGGTTATAGTTCATGCGCTGTGCCCGGAAGTCGATGGCAAACGGGGGATCGGTGACGATCAGGTCAACCGATCCTGATGGTATTTCCTCCATCAGCTCCAGGGCATCTCCCTGGTAGATCCTGTCTGCCTCAAACGGGCCGAGATCGCTCTTCACGCGAGTTCCCTGCCCGGGATCAGCAGGTCTGGCCTGCTGCGCGGCCCAGCTCGAACGCCCGGGTATTGATGACCACGGTATTGGGCGGAACCAGCCGCTGAATCGCCGTGAGCAGGGAATCTGCGGCAAGCGGCATACGGTGCGACGCAGCCCCGAGCATCACCACATTGGCCGAGAGCGGGCTTCCCGCCTCCCGTGCGACCGTATCGGCATCGATGAGACAGAGGTCCTTTTCCGCCAGCTGCGAGATGATCTCCTCTTCCGATGGCAGCGGGAGCTTCTGGACAAAGACCGAGGTCGGGATGACCATCCGGCGGTTGACCACCATCATTCCACCGTCTTTGAGGTAGTGGGAATACCGCAAAGCCTCGAGCATGTCAAATGCGATGAGGAGATCCGCGGTGCCGGGTGCGATCAGCGGTCCGTACTTACCATCCACCCTGACGTGACTCTCGACGGATCCGCCGCGCTGGGCCATTCCATGCGTCTCGGCCCCCCTGACCGTTCGCTTCTCGATCAGGCAGGCTTCTCCCAGGATATTCGAGGCGAGGATGGTCCCCTGTCCTCCGATTCCGACAATCATGATGTCATACCCGCCGGTCATCGTGCTCCCTCCTTCCGGATAGCTCCTGCAGGGCAGATCTGGGCGCAGACCGCACACCCGCTGCAGAGTTCATTGACCGATGCCTTCTCATCGTGCCGTTCGATGGCCGGGCAGCCGAACGCGATACAGATACCGCATCCGGTGCAGGTCTCCGGGTCGACCTGGTACCTCCCCCGCCGGATCCCTGCACGCCGGGCGGTAATCACGCAGTGCTGCTTGGCGATAATCACCTTCACGCCCGGGCGCTCTTTCGCATCTTTCAGGGCAGTGGTCAGGCTGGCCATGTCATAGGGATCGACGGTCTCCACAAACCCCACACCGCAGGCCCTGCAGACGGCCTCAAGCGAGACCGGGGCGGCGGGGGTCCCGCACGCCGTCAGGCCGGTGGTCGGGTTGGGCTGGTGACCGGTCATCGCCGTTATCCGGTTGTCGAGAATCACCACCGTCATCCGCGCATCGTTGTAGACCGCATTCATCAGCCCCTGGATGCCGGTATGCAGGAACGTCGAATCCCCGATGGTGGCAACGATCTCGCGCTCCTCTCCGGAATGCACCATGCCGCTCCCGACGGTGATCGAGGCTCCCATGCAGATGGTAGTGTCCACGGCACCGAGCTGCAGTCCGAGCGTGTAACACCCGATGTCGCTCGGATAAATGCCGTCCCTGAACACCTTCTTGATGGCATAGAACACCGGCCGGTGCATGCAGCCGGCACAGAGTATCGGTGGCCGGGGGGGGATGTCCGGGACGGGGGAGACCTGGGGGAACGTCCGGGACGGGGTAAATCCGCACGACGACATGATCCCGGCGACTGCGGCTGGCGAGAGCTCACCCTCGTACGGGGCATGACCGTCTTTTTTCCCGTACACGGTAACACATCCCGCCACTCCGCGGACCGTTTCCTCGAGGACCGGAGCGAGCTCTTCAATCACCAGCACCTCGTCGTGCATCCTGACGAAATCGGCAAGCCAATCTTCATCGACCGGGAACGCACCGACCTTCAGGAACGAGATGTCTTCCGGGATGACTTCCCGGACATAGGATGCCGCGATCCCGCTGGCGATGATTGCCCTGCTGCCTTTCACGGCGGCTTGGTTGTATCCGAGTTCGCCCAGCCGCTTCCGTACTTCCGGCTGCTTTTCGTTGAGCTTCTTATGAAGGATCCGGGTGTGGGCCGGGATCACCACGTACTGCCGGGGGTTGCGGTGGAACTCTCCTTTCCGCGTGTTCTGCAGGACCGGGCCCAGTTCCACATCCCCCTTGGAATGACAGATCCGGGTCGTCGGGCGAAAGAGAACCGGCAGACCGAGCTCCTCGGAGAGGGCAAAAGCATCCCTGATCATATCGTGGGCTTCCTGGATGGTGGCCGGATCGAGACAGGGTATCCGTGCAAACTTGGCGTACATCCGGCTGTCCTGTTCGTTCTGCGATGAATGGGCAAAGGGATCGTCAGCACTCATGATGACCAGCCCGCCGGTAACCCCGGTGTATGCGCTGGTCATCAGAGGATCGGCAGCCACGTTCAGGCCGACATGTTTCATGGTACAGAGCGCACGAACGCCGCACCAGGCTGCTGCCAGCGCGTTTTCGAGGGCGACCTTCTCGTTGACCGACCACTCTGCATAGTAACTCCGGTCGGGGAGTGATGAGAGTACCTCGATCACTTCCGATGACGGGGTTCCCGGATACCCGCTGACAAAACTGACCGGAGATTCAAGGCATCCGTGTGCAATGGCCTCATTCCCGAGTAGATATCGTCGTTCCATAAATCCTCCAGGACGTCGTCTCCAGGAATAATACTGATTCGTATCCTTAAATAGTGATTCGGCTCATATTTCAAAACCTATAAGAGGAATTGCGGATTACGTAGTAAGGCCAGATTATGGGCCCGTAGCATAGCCCGGTGGTGCGCCCGGCTGATAACCGGGAGGTCATGTGTTCGAATCACATCGGGCCCATTTCCCATTTTCTTAATTACCCGTGAGCGACAACCTTCAGGTATGGAGAAGAATAAAAAAATACTGCTCGTGGCCCTTCTCATCATCAGTCTCGCCCTCTTCCTGTACAATATCTACGTAGGACTGATGGCCCTCATCCTGTTCGCCGCCCTGATCATGTCGATCAAGATCGCAGAGACATCGAGCGAGCATCCCGATATCGAGGCCCGCCTCAGCGATGACGCAAAGGGAATCGAACTCAGGAACAGGGGAAATGCCCCGGCATTCAACATTCACGTCGCCGTGGTACCCATAAACATCGAATTTGACATCCCGTCTCTCAAGGAAGAGGAGGAATACCTGTACTCCTTCGAGGCGATGATCGAGGAGGCCAAGGTGGTGGTGACGTTCGAGAATGAACGCGGCCTCCGGGACAGTGAGAGTTTTATCGTCTCTGCGCTGGCCAGGGACGAGGATGACTTCCTGAAACCGGTCTTCCCCATGTTCGGATGGAAAAAGAAAAAGTAGGGATGCTGACGATTATGCTTCTTTTTTCCCTTTTCCTGTCATATAATCGAGCGTGACCTTCAGGGCGCCAACCAGCTCGTCCTGGCCCTTGAGATAATCGTGGAGGGCAGCATAGAGCATGTAGAGGATCTCCACCCCGTATCGCGATACCGCCTCCCGGGGAGATATTTCCTGCAGGTACGAATCTACCAGGAATCCGTCGAAAGAGTACATCAGTTCGTAGATCTTCCCATCTTCGGAGAGGACACAGAACTGGTCGTCGACCTTTTTGGTGGCATTATCCGGACGGAATTCTGCGGGATCGGTCTTTCCCAGCACGATCATCTTCTTCGGAAAAAAGGCGGTATCATAGAGTTCCCCTTTCGTATCCTGTTTGCCCCGGAGCAGCATGTTCATGCCGATGGCCGGGATCAGGGGTCGTGCAGTCCGGGCCATCCGGGAAAGGAGCTCTGCTTCCTTTCCCCGAACTTTTTCTGCGAGTGCACCCTTCTCTTGTTCCCGCTCCCTGATACGATCGGCCAGTTTTTTGAATCCGGCCTCGATCTCATCCATCTGAACAGCTCCCGTGCGCCATGAATGACTTCGTTTGGGGGGATGCGCCATTAATCTTTTCGTCGGAGATTTGAAGGGGTATACTCGCTGCTGCGGAATCAGGCGGCTCGCATCCCGGATTCCGGATCAGCCGGAAGGTTCGCCGATGAAAAAGTAGGTCCGGTCCTCCGTGATCCGGGCCGCCAGAGAAGATCCGACGGGGAGATCCTGGTTCAGGACAATCCCGGTATAGGTGTCGGTCCGGGCGAGGACCGATCCGGGTCTGATCCGTTCGGTAACCAGAACCTGGTGGGTACTTCCTACCAGCGGCCGGTTCAGGTGGCGGTAGATCTCCTCGGCATATCGCTGGATGAGACGGGAACGGTCTTTTTTTATCCGATCAGCCGGGGCTTTGAGCATGGCGGCCGGAGTACTGGGCCGCGGGGAGTACCGGGTGATATTGACCTTGGCTGGCAGCATCCGTCCGAGGAGATCGACGGTTGCCATCACATCGTCCTCTTCTTCTCCGGGAAATCCTGCGATGATGTCCGTTGCGATGGATATATCCGGATTCCGTCTCCTCAATGCGCCGACAATGCCGATCACGTCATCCGTCGTATACCTTCGTCCCATCTGCCGGAGGATACGATCCGAACCCGACTGGACCGGGATGTGAGCGAACCGGAAAATATTCCGGTTTCCCAGCGACTCGGCAAGGGGGTCGAGGATGGGGAGCACGGTTGCCGGATTCATCATACCGACCCTGACCCGGAATGTACCGGGGATCTCCCCTATCCGGTCGAGGAGGGCGGGTAGAGACTCCCCCGTGTCCTGCCCCCAGGCGCTGCAGTCCTGGGCAGTCAGACGGATTTCAGCCGTTCCGGACCGGACCGCTGCATTGAGCTCTTCAAGAATCTGGTATCCCGGGTAACTGGTGAGGGGGCCCCGGGCGAGCCGGGTGATACAGTAGGTACAGAATCCGGCGCAGCCGGATCCCAGCTGCACAATGCCAGTTTCTCCGGAGCGGACACTGCTTCCACAGCATGTCCCGGCACCGGAAGGGGGCGGGAGGAAAACCGGGTTGCACACCGAGAGGATTTTTTCCCGCTGAACGTATGCCATGCACCCCATCACAAAGAGGTCCTGCTCACGGAGGTCCCGGAGCACCCGGAGCATCCTGCGTTCGGTACCGGCCACAACCGTGCAGGTATTGACGACCACGGCATCGGCCTGATCAGGCCGGCTTACCAGGGTGCATCCGAGATCGGCCAGCATCCGTTCCAGGATTCTCGTGTCGCCCTGGTTGAAGGTGCACCCGTACGTAAGGATAGCAACCTTTTTTCCCTGGAGAACCCGGATCTGGTCACTGAGCCGCCCGGAATGACCGCCGTCCGCCATGGTAAACACGGATCCCTTCCTGTGGACTGATCTTAGTTGTTCCCCTCCCTCATCAACTTCCGGATCAGGGCCACCACGGTCGTGTGCCGGTCCTCCCATGCGGCGGAATTTTCCAGATATGAAAATGCTTAACCGATGGTATTGTCTATCATGTAGTGATGATTACCATCGGTCTGCTTGGATGCGGAAATATCGGCCATATCATCGGAAACTACCGGGGAACCTGGAAGATCGCTGCACTCTACGACAGGATTCCCGAAAAGGCCGAAGAACTTGCCCGGCTGACCGGTGGAACGGCCTATGACGATTTTGAGAGTTTTATCAGCGCCGATTTCGATCTCGTGGTTGAAGCTGCATCGGGGAAGGCTGTTCGTTCCTATGCAGACACCATTCTTTGTCACGGAAAAGACCTGGTCGTTATGAGCGTCGGGGCACTCGCTGATCCCTCGTTTAAGGACGAGATCGTTGCGACTGCCGGAAGCAGGGGGAGGCGGATCTATATCCCCAGCGGCGCGATCTGTGGTCTCGATAACCTGAAGGTGGCCCAGATATCCCCTCTCACCCGTCTGCTACTCAGGACGACGAAGAGCCCGGCATCCCTCGGTATCGCGGCGACTGAGCGGACCCTCGTCTTTGAGGGAAAGGCCAACGACTGCATCAAGGAGTTTCCCAGGAACGTGAACGTCTCGGTCGCACTCAGCCTTGCCTGCGGGAGGGACGCCGATGTCGAGTTGTACGTGGACCCCTCCGTGGAACGGAATGTTCACGAGATCTTTGCCGAAGGGGCCTTCGGTGATCTGTATATCCGGGTCAGCAATCTGCCGAGCCCGGACAATCCGGCAACCAGTTACCTCGCTGCTCTCTCCATCCTTTCGCTGCTGGACCATATCGGTAATCCGCTCGTGGTGGGGACATGAATCTCCGGGACCGGATACGGGTGCTGAAAGAGGATCGGGATGCCGTTATCCTTGCCCATAACTACCAGCGGCCGGAGATCCAGGATATCGCTGATATTGTCGGTGACAGCCTTGAGCTCGCAGTATCGGCAAAAGAGACCGGTGCTTCGGTAATCGTCGTCTGCGGGGTCGACTTCATGGCGGAGACGGCAAAGATCCTCAATCCCGGGAAGACGGTCCTCCTGCCGGTGAAGGATGCAACGTGCCCGATGGCGCACCAGCTCACCCCGGACATCATCCGCGAAGCCCGGACAGCCCACCCGGACGCCTCGGTTGTCCTCTACGTCAACAGCACCGCTGAGAGCAAGGCGCTTGCTGATATCGTCTGCACGTCGGCCAATGCGGTGAAGGTCGTCCGCTCGCTCGGGACCCGGGAAGTCCTCTTCGGCCCGGACTGCAACCTTGCCGCGTATGTCCAGAACCTCGTCCCCGAGAAGGAAATCATTCCCATTCCCCCGGAAGGACACTGTTACGTGCATGATGCTTTCACCCTCGATGATATTGCAGAGGCACGGAAGAGGGGCGGGACGATCATCTGCCATCCCGAATGCCGTCCTGAAATCCAGAACGGTGCTGATGTCGTCGCCTCGACCGGGGGCATGGTCAGGGCCGCCCCTGACGCCGAGGCGTGGAATGTCCTGACCGAACGGGAGATGGGATACCGGTTAAAGTCCCTCTTCCCCGGAAAGACATTCTACACCAAGGAGGAAGCGATCTGTGAGGATATGAAAAAGATTACCCTGCATGCCCTCTGCAGGTCGCTTGAGACCATGCAATACGAAATTACCCTCGATCCGGAGATTGCCACCCGTGCCCGGACGGCGATCGACCGGATGATTGCCATCGGGAGGTGAGCGGCGTGGAAGATTCTGATCTCCTGCTCTCCTTCATCCGGGAGGACGCCCCGTTCGGTGATATCACCTCCGATGCCGTTATTGACGATACCCGGTGCCGTGCCCGTATCGTGGCCCGGGAGGATGGTGTGATCGCCGGGCTCGAAGAAGCGGAATTTCTCTTCTGCCACTACGGAGTGAGGGTGCAATTCCGCGCTGCCGACGGGGATGATGTCCGGGCCGGGGCCGTGGTCATCGACCTCGAAGGACCGGCACGATCCATACTCCTGGTGGAACGAACCGCCCTGAACATCATCGGGCGGATGAGTGGAATCGCCACCATGACGCGGCGCTTGGTTCTCCTGCTCGGGAGAACGGCGTGCGGCTGCAGGATCGCTGCCACCCGGAAAACCGCTCCCGGGCTCCGGAAACTCGACAAGAAGGCGGTCGTAATCGGTGGTGGAGATCCCCACCGGCTCAGCCTTTCGGATGGCATCCTGATCAAGGACAACCATCTCGCGCTGGTCCCCCTCGCCGAGGCCGTTCGTGCGGCAAAAGCGGTATCATGCTACCGGAAGGTTGAGGTTGAGGTCACCACTCCCGAAGAGGCTGCAACAGCTGCGGATGCAGGTGCCGATATCGTCCTGCTCGACAACATGACGCCCGGCGAGGTGGAGGCTTCCCTCCGCCTCCTCGGGAAAAAAGGAGCGATGGGGCGGGTTCTCGTCGAGGTTTCGGGCGGGATCGATGAGGAAAACCTCCTCTCCTACGCACTCCCGGGCGTCGATCTCATCAGTGCGGGTATGCTTACCCACAGCGTGAAGAATTTCAACGTAAGCCTCGATATCGTGGATTAACCTTTTGATAATCCTGAAATTCTTCTTCCCTTCCGGAGAGATTACCACAAACCTTATAGTGCCCTGATCCCAATCCCGGATATCGGGAGAGGGAATGGACGGCGAAGAGGTTTCGGGGGTGAACGGGAAGTATATCGAGATCAACGCCCGCAGAAGGCAGATCAGGGAATATGTCACCCTGTTAAAGAGTCCGCACCTGGATACCCGGTGGAAAGCCGCCGAAGCACTTGGAGTCGTCGGTGACCAGACGGCGGTTCAGCCTCTCATCGAGGCGCTGGACGATCAGTTTGTCGACGTCTCATGGCTTGCGGCCAAATCGCTCGGATCCATCGGCGACAGCCGGGCGGTCGAGCCGCTCATCAGGGCGCTGAAATCCGATGAAAAATGGCTCAGGATCGGCGCAGCAATCGGGCTTGGAAGGATCCGGGACGCCAGAGCGGTCGAACCGCTGATCGAAGCCCTCCATGACAAGAAACGTCTGGTCAGGAAGCATGCTGCATGGGCCCTCGGCGCCATTGGTGATGAGCGGGCGCTCGGACCCCTGGAGGAAGCACGCTCCGATCCGGATGAAACGGTACGGCAGGCTGCAGAACTCGCAATCCGGCTGATATCCGGAGCTAGGGTGGCTGCCGGGACAACGGAGGATCAGGCGGCTATCCCTTCCGGTCCCGAACCGTGATATCCCCTGATGACTGGACCACAATCTCCTTTTCACCCTGATAGGTCCGTACCGTCCCGGTTATGCTGACGAGATCCCCCTCGGTAAGGACCAGCCCGTCTGCAGCCGGAGCGGGAATGAAAATCCTGGTCTCTTCCACCCGGGCCGTGAGGTGCCCTCCGGTCCTGGTCTGCTGCAGATCTTTTATCTCCCCTGTCACCCGCACCAGGACCCCGTCAGGAGTATCCTGCCGGAACTCCTGCGCCAGGTCCGATTTGTCGATGCCGCCAAGCGCCATCGTGGATACCGCGATTGCTGCGGTAACCGCACACAGCAGACCGAACGCGATTCGTTCATGACGGAGCAGCATACCATTTCTGTCTCCCCTGGAGAGGGATAAAATCGACAGGTTGATATGTTAACACCGTTAACATATCAGTATGCACGACGTGAACCTTCCCCCGTCATCAAGGACCGTCCTGCAGCTGCTCGATGAGGGCGGTGCGATGACTCATAAGGAGATTGTCAGCCGCAGCAACCTTGCGCCGCGGACAGTCAGGTATGCATTGAAGAAGCTCAAGGAAAACCAGCTTATTATCGAAAAATTCAATTTCAGGGATGCCCGGCAGATTATTTACCAGAACCGGGAATCCCAGCAGGTGCCTGCATGAACGATGCGGGGTGCGACATAAAAGTGTGTGACGTCATGGTGCGGAAGTATCTCCCGGCCATGCGGGCTGAGATGGTCCTTCGCCTGGTGCAGCGTGAAGGAATCAGCCAGAGCGATGCGGCAAAACGGCTCGGGGTAAGCCGGGCGGCTGTTTCCCAGTATTTGAGCGGAAAGAGAGGCGAGTCCAGAATCGAGCTGTCAACCGAGATGAGTTCGCTGATCGACAGATGGGCGCTTTCAGTCGCCGGTTCGGACACCGGGATCACGGTATGTGATATCTGCCGGTGCACCCTGAAGCGGCTCTGACCGGGTTATCGCCGCCACACTCTTTTTCTCCTCCAGACCCACAGCAGGATCAGCATCCCGACGACGGCCGCTGCAATCCCCATCTTCTGCAGATCAGGTCCCGGCACGCCGCGATCCGCTTCTCCCGCCTCCCAGTCATCCTCAAAAATACGCGAGAAATAGTCCCCGACCCCGGGGTGATCGATAATAACCCCGGCTTCCCGGTTGAAGGTCGGGGAATTGGTGTTCCAGTTGATGCTGCTGATCAGGACCTTCTTCCGGTCGACGACAACTCCCTTGTTATGAATCTTTTCCAGGTTGTTTCCGGCCAGGTCCGCACAGCGTGCCTCGAGCGGGATCTGTTCCCTTCGGGCGAGATTGTTGAGAACGGCTGCAAGCTCGTCGTTATCTTCCTCATCCTCCGTGTTGTAGGAATAGGAATCGAGGAGGATCCGTACCCTGACCCCGCTGCGTGCGGCCTCCACCGCGCAGGCAAGGAACGGATTGAAGGATCCGTCGCTCTGGTTGGTGATGTACGCCTGTTCGATATCGATGCTCGTTTCTGCCCGGGCGATAAGGTCTTCCACGAGGAGGCTCGTATCCGGGGCAATGACCGGTATCACCGTCGCATTGGAAAAGCGGACGGGGGTAAACTCAGCCCGGTATGCCCGCCGGAAAAGCTCACCAGTCCCGCCTCCCGTCCCTGCTGCAGGTATCGCCCAGGCCCCTCCTGCATCATACGAGAATACCTTCTCGAAATAGCCGGCGACCCCGGGATCCTCAAGGACGACCCCCCATCCCCGGTTTCCCGACAGCCCCGGTTCGGGAAAGCCGTTTTCCTTGAAATTTTCGCTGGTCACCATCACCATTGCAGAATCGATCACCATGAATTTGGCATGGTTGAACCGGTAGGGTGCATGTACCTGGTCGTCCGAGACCATGATGGAGACCGGAATCCCGCGTTCCGTGAGGATCGAGATGACTGCCTGTTCCTCGTCGCTGATCCCTCCGACCGGCCCCCCTTCGAGGAGGACCTGCACCTCCACGCCCCGTGACTGCGCATCGATGAGATCGTGCGCCATGCGGAGCGAGGTGAACTCGTAGACACTGATCAGGATACTCTCTCCGGCTGCTTTCACCGCGTCCTCGAATATCTCACGTGAACAGTCCGGTGACGCAAACGCCACCCCGTCTACCCCGGTAAAGACTGCGGGAGCGAACCGTGACTGGCCGATCATCAGCACGCGGGGATCCCAGAAGTCCCCCTCCCGGAAGTGGACCTGGCCCTGACGCGCCGCAACATCACGCGGCCATTCAACCTCCTGCACCAGGCGGTTGTTTTCGTACAGCAGCAGCTGGTCACCGCTGTTCGAGAGCTGGAAATTTCCACTCCTGACGACATCGGGTATCGACGGTCCGGAGTCGTAAACTTCAAAATCAGGATTCTTACCATGCGTCTGCCGATACGCCGTGCCGTCACGGGCGATGACCAGCGTTCCCGGGATGGCGGTACCGGCCGGGAACCGGAATCCACCTTCACCGTCAGATATGACGATCCCGTCGAGGCTTCCGGTCCCCTGGAGGACCAGGTACTCATCAGGATCGCCGGACAGGTACGGATCGGGACAGAATTCAACGATCCCGATGGCAGAAACCTGTCCGATGAGCAGCAGGACCAGGAAAAGGGAGAGCCTGCGCATAGCACTCCGGTTCGGGTGCCGAGGTTATTAACCCCTCGAAATGAAATCTCAGGGCATGTCGGATCAGGTTGTGGTGAAGATCGGGGGGAGCCTTGCGGATCAGGTCCTGCCGCTCATCGAAACCCTTCGTACCTGCCGTCGGCCCGCCCTGATCGTCCCGGGAGGCGGCAGGTTCGCCCGCCTGGTCCGGGAGAGCCCCGTCGAGGGTGATGCTGCACACTGGATGGCCGTCTGCGCCATGGAACAGTTCGGGTGGTTGATCTCGCAGCAGGGGATTCCCCCTGCCGATGACCTGCATGTTCCGGAAACCCTCGAGGTGCTCCTTCCCTACCTCCCGCTCCGGAATGCCGACCCGCTCCCTCACTCCTGGGACGTTACCTCGGACACCATTGCCGCCTGGGTTGCCGCGTCGCTCTCGCTCGACCTCATCGTGCTGAAGTCGGTTGACGGGATCCGGTCGGAAGGCATGCTCATCGAACGGCTCTCCCGGCCGGTCGAAACGGACGATGTTGACGTGTCGTTCCTTCCCTTCGTTCTGTCCCACGGCGTCCGCGTGGTGATCCTCAACGGCAGGATTCCGGGCAGGCTGGAATCGTGGCTGCGGGGACACCCGGTGACCGGCACGACCATCGGCTTTTAAATCTTTCACGAGAGATAATGTAAGGACCGATAATACGGAGTCGAATCTATGACGATCCGCAAGTGTACATCATGCAATGCCCCCCTTGCTCTCGAAGGGGCGACAGAATTCGGGTGCCCGAAGTGCGGGTGCGAGATCATGCGATGCGTACGGTGCAGGGAACAGAGCATCCCGTACGTCTGCCCGAAGTGCGGGTTCAGGGGGCCCTGAGTCATGGGGGATGTGGCGCTCATCATCCGCGTTATGCCCGAGTCTCCTGAAGTTGACCTCGAAGAACTGAAATCACGGATGAAGGCT
Source organism: Methanomicrobiales archaeon (assembly GCA_013415565.1). Taxonomy (GTDB): domain Archaea; phylum Halobacteriota; class Methanomicrobia; order Methanomicrobiales; family Methanospirillaceae; genus UBA9949. Next base: position 19,636 of record JAAEET010000028.1, on the reverse strand, counting down.
TCCATCAGGGGTCTGCATGATATCAGGGAGGAGCCGATCGGGTTTGGTCTCAAAGCACTGAAGATCGCGGTGGTCGTCAGTGACGCAGGAGGCGAGAGCGATGCGGTTGAGGCAGAGATCAATGCCCTGGAAGGTGTCGAGCGAGCGGAAATCGTCGAACTGACCCTTACCTGATACGAACAGATACTATACCGTTTCCTTCTGGAGGATGGCCATCAGTTCGGCCGTAATCCCCCGGATCTTTTCTACCGATGCCCTGAACTGGACCACTTCCTGCTCATCGATCCTGATCGGGACCGGAAATACCCCGCTCCGGTTGATACGGGCAGGGACGCCGATACAGACGTTCCCGATATCATGAACCTCGCTCATGATGTACGCGGACACGGTGAGGATACGATTCTCGTTCCCGAGCACGGTCTTGACCAGCGTGGCAATGGCTTCACCCGGGCCGAACACGGTCGCACCCTTGTTCCTGATGATACTTTCGCCGCTGGTTTTGACGGTGTCGACCATCTCCCCGACCGGAAGCCGCGAGAACGCCGGAAGGTTGCTGATCTGGATCCCGCCGATCGTGGTCGCCGACCAGAGCGGCACCATGCTGTCGCCATGCTCTCCGATGATCCTGGTATGCACTTCACTGACATGGACCTTGAACAGCGAGGCGATGAGAGATTTCAGCCGCATGGAATCAAGATGGGTGCCGAGACCAAAGACGCGGCTCGGATCAAGTCCCGAGTATTCCAGGGCGACCGAGGTCATGACATCCACGGGATTGGTAACCATCAGGATGATGGCCTCAGGGGCGTAGGTGTCAACATCGCGGGAAATGGAAGCGACGATACGGGCATTTCCGAGCGCCAGATCGAGGCGGTTCTGGCCCGGACGGCGGCCGGTACCGGCAGTGCAGACCACGATATCAGTATCATGCAGGTCACGGGTGTCCGTTGTCCAGTTGATGTCCATCGAGTTCCCGCAGGCCGCAAACGAATCCTTCATGTCCTGGGCGATCCCGCAGAGGAGCCCTTCTCGTCCCTCCCGACCGATCAGGAGGATCTCATGGACATGGGGAATTTCAGAAATGGTGTGGGCAGCAAATGTGCCGACGTTGCCGGTTGCCCCGATAATCGTGACCTTCGCCATATAAAATCACATCGTGGGGACACGTTCTCGGTCGACCGAACGACATCTGCGTTCGCAGAAAGCCCCCCTCCTCCGCCCCGCAACCCCATGGGCGCCGGATGTCCACGGTAAGTCTGCTCCCTTCCGGGCCTGAACCATTCCCCGCAGCAGCAGGTCGCCACCCCCTCCGGGGCTTTGATCCCTGTCCACCGACCTCACAGGACGAGGTTTCAACGAAGGAAGACTCCAGTCTCCCGCAGACCGCCTCGGCCTTCTTCGAACTTCGCCCCCTGCATACCGGCGGTTTCAGGTAACAGGTGACGCCGAACCACCCGGGCTAGTCCCCATATACTATCACAAGCTCAGGGGATAAATGCCTCGCCGTTAACATGTTTCCTCCATTCTTCAAGGGCCTTTTCAGCTGCTTCCGGAATCCTTTTTTCGAAAATATCAAGTGCTGCAAGCACCGGGACCGGAGGGAGGATGGTATGGAGTTCCCTGAAATCTCCCTGGTAGACCCTGATCTCCTGCTCTCCTTCCGTCTCCGCAATCAGACGGGGTTTCCTGATTACCGGCATTTCCTCCATTTTCCGGTAATCGCCGAGGATTTTCACGTTGTCAACACGGAAAAATTCTCTGTTGACCTGGGTGTTATAGGCAGCCCAGAAGGCCGCAGCATACCAGGCGTCATTCATCACCACATGGGGGATCCCCATCCGTGCGCCGATCAGTCCGAGTTTCCCGATACCGCAGAACGCATCGACAAACCATTCCGGATTCACTGCCGAAACATGGAATTCCACGGCTTCGATCTTCGGGTTGCTCCAGCGGGGGAATTCGATGTGTATTTTTGACTGCTGCTGGTAGAGCACCACCGGTCCCGCCCGCGAGGAGAAGATATTGGCGCGGATGTCGCACCCGGCAAGAAGTTCGTACGACTGTGGCGGGACGGCAAGATCGGGATCGACCACACCGGGGGTGAATGTTCCGAACTTTACCACCGCCTTGATCTCGGGGACATCCTGAACCATCCGGTCTGCAACCTTCTTTTCCGCCACGCGCGAGAGGAGGACTAGGGAATTTTCAGGAAGGTACGGTGGCGATTTCATGGCAAAACCGGGATGAACGAGAGGGGTTCCAACATCTTTGAGCGGTTCTTCTCCTGAAAAAATGCCTTCGTTCACCAGGATTGCGTAGAGGTGCGCATAGACCTCATCGATGAACCGTTTCCCGCACCGGCAGGGTTCGCGGTATCCCTCAACCGGAGGCGGGAGATTTTTGTCAAGAATCCGGGAAGAGCAGTCGGAACAGGGAGAGAAAACAGAGGGCACCGTCGCGATCAATTCTTGGGCTTCACTGACACAATCCTCACCGCAGACCGGGCACTTCATCATATTCCCCGTTGGGTCCAGGGTTTACATAGTTTTTGAGATCCGGGAGGAATCAAACCAAAACAGGGTAACGCATGACCGCCCGGTTATGAGCCGGGCGCTCTAACCGGACTAAGCTACGGGCCCGCCGGTGAAGCGCCGCCAACAGGACTCGAACCTGTGACATGCTGGTTAACAGCCAGCCACTCTACCAACTGAGTTATGGCGGCACAAGGATGTGCCTTCATACATTCTTTCTGATTATTTTTAAAAGTAGCGTTGTTTTCCGATACCCCGTCCGTGGGAAAACCCTGCTGCTCTCAGGCCTGTTTCATGGACTCCAGGAGCTGTTCCATCGCTTCCAGCTCGGTGTTGAGGTTTGCGAGGAGATCCTGTGCCTGCTCGGTCGCGACCGCTCCTGATGAGGATGCCCTGATGTAGCCCATCTGTTCGAGAACACGGAGCGAGTACCTGATACGGTGAAACGGCAGGTCGAGGAGTTCGGAGAGTTTCATGATGCCGATCGGCTGGTGCGCGACGACGGTTCTGAGCACCTCGATATGCCGCTGCATCAGTTCGATCTCGCTCCTGACTTTTTCGATCATCTCTCCACCCTCCCGGGCATGGCCCGCAGGAAACCCCGGATCATTCCTGCTCCATGAGCCACACTTTCGTCTCCCGGTACTTTCTCCAGAAATAGATGCTCATGGTAGCTGCGGCAAGGACGAGAACCACCAGTGCCGGGATCCGGAAGTCCTGCGGTGCCCTGAAGAACGCGATCACCCCGATGGCAACGAGGAGAATAATGATGTTGAGGAGGACAGCGAGCCGGTAGAATTTCCATTTGAACCGTTCTTTCGTTGCCGGGTCCATTATTCAAAGGTAACTTCCACCATAAAACTACTTGTGGTCACGCTGCCAAAACGGAATGGTATGGACGCGCTCGATAAATCAATGGAAGAATGCGGCGCGGATGCATATGTCCTGATTGGATCGTCCGAGAATGCGGATATGCGATACCTCACCCGTTTCCTCACCACCGATCCGGTGGTGTATATCAGGAAACGGGGGGGAAACGGTACCATCATCGTGTCGCAGATGGAATACGAGCGTGCAGTCAGGGAAGCCGCAGTTCCGGCCATGAGCCGGGCAGAGGCCGGCTTCCTGAAGATTCTCGAAGAAGAGAAAGACCGGTGGCGTGCCCTGGCACGGATGATCGCAGAATACGTGGAAGGCCCTGTTCTCGTGCCGCCGACCTTCCCGTACGCACTTGGCACCGCAATCTCGGCCTATTGCCCTGTTCATCTCGATCCAGGAACCGTGGGAAAGATTCGCTCCGTCAAGAGCAGGGACGAGATCGCCCGTATCCGGAGGGTACAAAGGGCAACCGAGATGGCAATGGGCCTCGCGGTTGATCTCATCCGGCGATCAAAGCCAAGGGGCGGCCTGCTCTACCTCGGGAGGAGCCAGCTCACCTCCGAGCGGATAAGATTGGCCATGCACGAGCTGCTCAGGAGCAGGGGGTGCCTTGCCCGGGAGACCATTGTCTCCTGCGGGGAGGACACCGCCACCCCCCATCTCAAGGGGAGCGGGCCCCTCCGGGAGGGCGAGCCGATCGTGATCGATATCTTTCCCCGCGATGAAGAGAGCGGGTACTATTCCGATATGACGAGAACCGTATCAAAAGGGAAGCCGGCGACCGAGATCCGGGAGATGTATGCCGCAGTCCGTGATGCGCAGGACCAGGCTGCCGTATCCATCAGGGCCGGTGCCGACGGGAGTGCCGTGCACCTGGCGGTCGTCGACCTGTTCAAGGAACGGGGTTACACGAGCGGCTTAAAGGGGTTCACCCACAATCTCGGCCATGGTGTCGGGCTCGAGGTGCACGAACTCCCCAGCCTCGGTCCCGGTGGAGAAACGCTTGAAGCCGGCAATGTGGTCACCAACGAACCGGGATTGTACTATCCCGGCACGGGTGGGGTGAGGATCGAGAATATCGGGGTTGTCACCCGGAAAGGGTTCCGGTGCCTGACCCGGTTTCCCCGGGAGCTGGTGGTATGAGCACCCCGCCGCATGATGACGAAGTGTTCGACTGCTATACGGAAGCGGGAAAGATTGCCGCCCGGGTCCTCAGAAGAGGGGCAGGCATGATCCGGCCCGGGGTATCCCTCCTGGAGGTTGTTGAATCGGTCGAACAGATGGCCATTGATGCAGGTGCCGGCCTCGCGTTTCCCCTGAACCTCTCGCTCAATGAAGACGCCGCTCACGACACTGCATCGATCAGGGACGAGCGGCTGTTTGCGGAAGGGGACGTTGCCAAACTGGACCTTGGCGTTCACCTTGAGGGGTATATCGCCGACACCGCAATCACGGTGGATCTCGGGGACCATGCGCTCCTGGTCGAGGCGTCAGCCCGCGCCCTCGAAGCTGCGATCGCCCTGGTCAGGCCGGGAGTATCAATAGGAGAGCTCGGCGGAGCCATCCAGCGGGAGATCGAGAGCCGGGGGTTTCGCCCGATAGCGAACCTGACCGGGCACGGGCTTGCCCGGTATGCCATCCATACTCCTCCCAATATCCCGAACCTCTCGTTCCAGGGAGGCGCCGTCCTTGAGGAAGGCATGGTCTTTGCCATCGAGCCGTTTGCCAGTACCGGTTCAGGCAGGGTGAGCGACATGCCCCGGGTGGAGATCTTCCAGCAGGTCAGTATCAAGCCGGTTCGTCTCCCTGCCGCACGGAGAATCCTCGGGGTGGTCCGGGAACGGCGAGGGATGCCGTTTGCGCGGCGCTGGATACCCGAAGAACGGCAGGACTTCGCGCTCTCAACCCTCATCCAGCAGGGTCTCGTCCGCGCCTACCCGGTCCTTGCCGATGTTCCGGGCTCCATCGTGTCCCAGCATGAACATACCCTCATCGTGACCGATGAAGGCTGCATCGTGACCACGGCCTGAGATACTCTTATGGAAGCCGGAAGGGAATACTATAAGTTACAGAGATGTCTGCAGACGATGAGACCCTGAAACTCCTTGAGCTGGCGCTCACCGCTGAGATATTCAACCGGCATACAGACCTCGACATTAATGATCTGACCCCCGAATGCCGTGAGCTGTTCGGGGTCAACGGCGAGCAGGAGTTCAAGCGCCCGCTCCTGCTGTCCGAAGGCATGATCAAGCGGAACCTGGGGATCGCTGATGCCTGTACCAAACTCTCATCGGTCCCCGTCATCGCCTGTGAGGAGTTCGGCCAGCGTATCCGTGTTCCGAGTCTCGAGGCGGCAGCCGGCTGGTTTGTCCGCAAGGGGGGAGTCCCCCTGATCCGGAACAACCCGACCCTTGCCTTCTACTTCAGAGACTCGGACACGGCACCGGTCTCCTATGATGATGTCCGGGCAAGGAACCTCCCTTACGAGGATACCCGGGCTTATGTCGCCAAGAAGACCGCAGAGATCCTTGCTGCAAACGAGGAGTTCCGGCACGCCCTCGACCTGGTGATAATCAGTTCCCCCGAGGAGATCGAGCAGAACTTCGAGGATATCATCTGCACCGAAGAACAGAAACGGATCATCGGTAAGATCCGGACCGCCCGCAAGCACCGGGACCTGCTGGCCCGGCACCGGATTCATGAAGTGGGCAAACTCCTCTTCGTGGGTCCCCCGGGTACGGGAAAGACTTCCCTCGCGCTCGCCCTCTCCCGCGAGATGCACCTTCCGCTCATCGAAGTCCGGCTCTCGATGGTCACCTCCCAGTACCTGGGTGAGACCTCGAAGAATATCGACCGGATCTTTGACTTTGCACGGAAATTCGCTCCCTGCATCCTCTTCATCGATGAATTCGATTTCGTTGCCAAGAGCCGGGTTGCCGATGATCACGGGGCCATGAAGCGGGCGGTGAACTCGCTGCTCAAGAACATCGACCGTATCAACCTGGTCAAGGACGGCGTGCTCCTGATCGGGGCGACAAACCATCCCCAGCTCCTCGATGAGGCGGCGTGGCGAAGGTTTGATGAGATCGTCGAATTCGGATTGCCTGACACCGGGATGCGGTTCCAGATCCTGAAGTCGGTCACCGCAAGCATCGAATGCCGCTGCAATTTCGAGGTGCTTGCAGCGGCAACCGAAGGATTCTCCGGGGCCGACCTCCGGATCCTTGTCAAGGAAGCGCTCCTGTCGGCACTCATGGAAGGCCGGGCCTATATCACCGACCAGGACATCGAGCGGGGAATCCTCCTCATCGGCACCAGGGGGACGGTGCGTACCCAGAACTGGTTATAGGATGAAGATCACCCTGCTCGGCACCGGTGATGCCATCGGGACGCCCAAGATCGGGTGCACCTGCCCGCAGTGTACGCATGCTCTCCTTCACGGGCTCCAGCGTCTCCGTACATCCGTCCTCATTGAGACCCGAGGAAAGAACATCCTCATCGACACGTCCCCCGATCTCCGGACGCAGCTGCTCACCGCAGGATCTCCGCACATCGATGCGGTTCTCTGGACCCATGGCCATTATGATCATTTCATGGGATTCGGAGAGTTCTACCGGGTTCAGGATATTCCGGACGTGTATGGGGCACCGGGCGTGGTGGAATACTGCCGGAACGTATTTTCGTTTTTACCGTTCTCTATCCATCCCCGGGAGCCTTTCCGGCCGTTCCGCCTGTTCGGGCTCGAGATCACCCTCTTTCCTGTCTGTCATCCCCCCGCGGAGACGTACGGCCTCCTCCTCTCCACCCGGAACGCTGCCATCGGGTTCACATCGGATACCAACCGGAATATCTCCTCCGAGAGCCGCTCCCTTCTTGCAGGGGCCGACCTCCTCTTTATCGATGCCCTGGCACCATCACCCATCAGGATCCGGCAGCACATGAACTACGGAGAGGCCTGTGACCTTGCACGTGAGCTGGGGGTCCGGGAATTCAGATGCGTGCACATGAGCCACCTGATGCCCTGGGATCTCCCTCATACGAGCCGCGACGGGGAGCGCTTCGAATTCCCGGACTGAAAAACGGGCAAACCCGCCCGGGATCGCGGTCCTGCCTTCATCCACGCATACCTATATACCGGTTTACTATCCATTCATAGGTGGGATGAATATCAAGATACTGGAGCTGGAAAAGAACAAGGCTCGCCTCATCATCGAGGGAGAAGGGCACACCTTCATGAATGTCCTGACCGAGGAGATCCTGAAGGACCCTGATGTGGATGTGGCCAGGTATTTGATCAAATTCCAGTTCTCTGACCCCGAGCTTCTGGTTACGACGAGAGGAAAACGGGACCCTCTTGCAGTCGTGCGGGATGCCTGCGGCCGTCTGGAAGACTCCTGCCGTGAACTCCTTGAACAGATTCCTGCGGACTGAATGAGAATTATTTAAAAATTTTAATTTACCTGTTCTGTAAAAACAATCGAGCCCGATATTCTCGTGATCCGGACTTTCACCTTCTGACCGGGCTTTCCCCGCGGCACATACATGATGTAGCGTCCCATCCTGACGACCCCGTCACCCCGCTTGCTCACCGACTGGATCTCGACATCGAGTTCCTGCCCTTCCTGGAGCTCGCTTCCTGCCGGTTCTGTCCGTGCCCTCCGCTTCCGGACCGGCCGGTGACCGCCGCAGGCATCACAGCGGAGGAGGAGGATGCGGTCGTCTTTCACCAGCCGGGTGTCCGGTCTCCCGCATTCCGAGCAGATGACGTAATCATCCACGTAACTCTTGATGAGCCCGTTGATCAGGTTCTGTTCGAATTTCCCGTTGAAGATCGCACGGTTCCCGTCGATCTTTCCGGCAGTTCCGAGTTCCCCCAGGAGGAATTTCATCAGGTGATCCTGGTCCCTCCTCACGACATCGGCAATTTCTGCGAAGTTTTCAAGAACGGTCGTCTTGCCCTCGATGTAGACCTTTGCTTCCGGAACCGTGAACCGTTCTGTCGACTCGCTCTGAACGGTCACATTCGCGTAGGCCTTCTTGAGCAGCGCCTCATACGGATCAACCATGGTATATAATTCTCTCCGGGAGTGTAAATAATGAACCCCGCGATGGAAATTTAAGGTTCCGTGAGAGAGATTTCTCCAGCATGTTATCGGCCGCCGACCTTGATCAGATCCGAAAGAAGCTCCAGCGGGAACCAACCGATGTGGAGATCGCCGCGTTTGAGAATCTCTGGAGCGAACACTGCAGCTACCGGTCGACCAAGCGTCTCCTGAAAACGCTCCCCACCTCCGGTGAAAATGTTCTTCTCGGACCTGGTGATGATGCGGCCATCGTCCGGTTCACCGGGCAGATAGCGCTCGCGGTGAGTATGGAGAGTCACAACCATCCGAGTTACGTGGACCCCCATGACGGTGCTGCAACTGGTGTGGGGGGTATTGTCCGGGATGTCCTCTCGATGGGTGCACGGCCGGTGGCACTCATGGATCCGCTCTACTTCGGTCCGCTCGAGAAGGAGAAGAACCGGTACCTTCTCGAACACGTGGTGGCAGGAATCGGCGGATACGGCAACTGTATCGGGGTTCCGGTGGTCAGGGGAGAACTCGCATTCGATCGTGGATACAATGGAAATCCCCTGGTTAATGTGGTCTGTGTCGGTATCGTCCATCCCGACCGGTTCATCACCGCACGGGTGAAGCGGCCGGGGAACCACCTGGTGCTGATCGGGGCGACAACCGGGCGGGACGGCCTGGGCGGGGCCTCGTTCGCTTCCCGTGACCTCGCCGAAGATTCAGAGGCACAGGACCGGCCGAGCGTCCAGATCGGCGATCCATTCACCGAGAAACTCCTGATCGAGGCAATTCTCGAGATGGCGGAGACCGGTAAAATCTATTCATGCCGGGATCTCGGGGCGGCCGGGCTTGCCGGTGCATCGAGCGAGATGTGCAGCACCTTCGGCGGGCGCATCCATGCGGATCGGGTCCACCAGCGGGAGCCGAACATGCATCCCGTCGAAATCATGCTTGCCGAGAGCCAGGAGCGGATGCTGATCGAGGTCGAACCCACCGATGTCTCCCTGATGGGAAAGATCGCCGAGAAGTACGACCTCAGGTGGAGTGACATCGGGGAGGTTATCGCCGAACCCCGGTATATCGTCATGTTCCACGACCGCACCGTGTGTGATATCCCTATCGACTTTCTCTGCGGCGATGCCCCGGAATGCGCCTGGGAGCAGCGTCCTTATGATGCCGTACGGCCATTCTCACCGCCGGAAGCCGGTCTCCGGGATCTCTTCCTGGCTGTCCTCGCCCATCCCGAAGTGGCTTCCCGGGCATGGGTGGTCGAGCAGTACGACCATGATGTGCAGCTGCGGACCGTCGTGCTGGGCGGCGATGCCGCAGTGCTCAGGCTTGGTGACGATGGGCTGGCGTTCTCCTGCGGGTGCAACCCCCGTCATATCTATCTGTCTCCTTACGAAGGGACCGCGAACGCAGTCTATGAGAATGCCGCGAATCTTGCCTGTACCGGTGCCGAACCCCTGTGCATCGTTAACTGTCTCAATTTCGCAAGCCCGGTGCACCCGGAGATCTTCTGGCAGATTGCCGAGAGCGTGCGGGGTATGGGGGATATGGCACGGGCGATGGGAATTCCTGTCGTGGGAGGAAATGTTTCGCTCTACAATGAGAGTGACGAGATGGGCACCCAGATCAAACCCACCCCCTCAATCGGGATGGTCGGCCGCGTCAGGCCCCGCTCACGGCCGGTTCCGCAGGAGGGCATGTCGCTTGCCCTGATCGGGGATGACGGTAGTCATTTTGGCGGATCGGTGCTCGATGCCCTCACTGGATGCGGCGGCTCCCCTCCTCCGCGGGCAGATCCGGGCGTGGTGGATCGGATCAGGAACCTTGTCCAGGCCCATCCGGATCTCCCGGTCACGGATCTCTCCCAGGGAGGTCTTGCCGGGGCGCTCGCCGCCTTCTGCCCGGGTGCCCGGGTTGACCTCGACGGATCGCCGCTTTCTGCACTCTTCTCCGAGACCTTCGGGAGGTTCCTGGTCGCGTTCGACGATGAGCAGGACCTGGACGGGTTGCCGTTCAGGGTGCTCGGGAAGGTCACCGCAGGAGGATTCGATATCAGGGCGGGGGAAGCCGGGTTCACGGTTACCCGCGATGAGGTGGAGTTCGCGCTGGCCTCCCTGACGCGGACTATGCGGGGTTGATCCGCCCGGAAAAGACACGTGTGCAGGCCGGGGATGTCCCCGGGCAGAGCATGGAATGCCGTCCCCTGGAAGAGCCGCTCCGCACAGGCCTGAATTTCTGTAAAAAAGGACAGGGTGGCCGGATGCCACGATACCTGGCGATTATTTTTTCTGGAACTGGGGCATGAGGTCCCGGACTTCCCGGCCGACATCCTCGATGAGGTGTTCCTCGTCCGCCCGGGTGAGGGCGTTGAACACCGGCCGGTTCACCATATTTTCGAGCATCCATTCCCGCGCAAACTCGCCGCTCTGGATCTCCCGGAGGATCTCCTGCATGGAGAGATAGACCTCGGCGCCGATGACCCGGGGGCCGCGGGTGAGATCTCCGTACTGGGCGGTGTTTGATATCGAGCTTCGCATCTTCGTGAATCCCCCTTCGTAGATCAGATCGACGATGAGTTTGAGCTCGTGCAGCACCTCGAGGTATGCCATCTCAGGGGCATACCCGGCATCGACCAGGGTCTCGAACCCCGCCTTGATGAGCGAGGTGACGCCCCCGCACAGGACCGCCTGCTCACCGAACAGGTCGGTCTCGGTCTCCTCACGGAAGCTGGTCTCGAGAACCACCGCCCTCGTCGCTCCGATCCCCTTGGCGTACCCGAGCGCCAGCGCATGGGCGTTTCCGGAATAGTTCTGGTGAACGGCGATCAGGGCCGGAACCCCCTTCCCTTCTTCGTACATGCGCCGCACGAGCGCCCCGGGTCCTTTCGGGGCCACCATGATTACGTCGATATCCGGAGGAGGAACGATCTGGCCGAAGTGGATGTTGAACCCGTGGGAGAACATGAGGCACTTGTTCTCGGTCATGTGGGGCCTGATCTCGGTCCGGTAAATCGCCGCCTGGGACTCGTCCGGCAGGAGGATCTGGATGACCTGGGCCAGTTTGACCGCTTCCGCCACAGGGTAGACCTTGAACCCGTCGGCACTTGCGGAAGACCAGCTCTTCCCGGGCCGGACCCCGATGATAACATCAAGCCCGCTCTCCTTCAGGTTGAGTGCCTGGCCCCTCCCCTGCGAGCCGTACCCGATGACCGCAATCCTTTTTCCATCGAAAACGGAGAGGTCTGCATCTGATTCATAGTATTTTTTTATCATGTCGCTTCCATCAGCTATCGCTAACAGAGCTCTTAAATATTATATAAAAAAAATTCATGACACACCCGATTAAAAACGCACGGGAGCGATGCAATATTCCCCAAGTGACAAATCCGCAGATTGGACGCGAACTACCCGATATTCAATCAACAACCCCTGCTGTGCGTATCAACCTCACCCGCGTGGGTGTCAAGAATGTCAAAAAACTGGTGGAAGTGTCCCGGCCGGAAAAAAGGCCGGTCATATTCATCTCAACTTTTGATGTCTACGTTGATCTTCCCGGGAGTCTCAAGGGAGCCAACCTCTCCCGGAATTTCGAGGTCATCGATGAGGTGCTGCAACAGGCGATTGACGGCGATGTGAAAGAGATTGAGAATCTGTGCAGTGTTGTGGCCCGCAAACTGCTCGACCGGCATGAATACGCGGACCGGACCGAGGTGGTGATGGAGAGCCAGTTCATGGTCAAGCGGGAGACCCCGGTTTCCCAGACCAGCTGCCACGAAGTTGTGAAAGTCCATGCCAGTGCGGTGGCACGGAGAACGTTCCGCGATCCCATCGTGAGAAAGAGCATCGGCGCAGAAGTCATCGGCATGACCGCCTGTCCCTGTGCCCAGGACATCATGAAGGAACGGGCCGTCTATGTCCTCCAGAATCTCGGGGTGGAGGACGACACGATCTCCGCATTCCTGAAAGACGTGCCGATGGCAACCCACAACCAGCGGGGCAGAGGGTTCCTCTCCATCGAGATCGATGACGATCAGCATGTCAAGCTGGAAAAAATCATCCGCATCCTCAAGGATTCCATGAGCGCGAGCATCTTCGAGCTGCTCAAGCGGGGTGACGAGAGCTACGTGGTCCTGTCAGCCCACAAGAATCCCCGGTTTGTTGAGGACTGTGTCAGGGAGATTGCCAAGAAGGTGATCACCGAGTTCCGTGATCTTCCCGGTGATTCCCTCATCACCATCAAGCAGACCAACGAGGAGAGTATCCACCAGCACGATGCCTATGCCGAGCGCCTGGCAACCATGGCCGAGCTCTTTATGGAACTCAATGGTGAACAGAACGAATTATCATAACACCTGCTGAAGGTTAATACATACTTTTTTCCAAAATCAGGTTTTCTGAACGTATTTTGATGTGTCAGTAATTTAACGGAGAATTTCCTTTTTCCCACCCCTATTCGCATATATTCCTTTCTATTTCGGCATTCCCGGCACCATTTGCCGTATTGTTGCACAGTCCATAAATAATAGGAGATGGAAAGATATCCTGAACGTACTCTGTACGGTCAATCATCTCTCGAGATGAGTTGTGTGGATTAACACCGGTAAAGCAAGACGAACAACTCAATAACACGAGGCGATACTATTGTCGAAAATTGTAGAGATTTCCCCAACCACGAGGCATGAGGGACATTCAAAACTTGTCCTGAAGGTAGATGATGCAGGCATCATCGAGCGTGGTGACTGGCTCTCTATCACCCCTGTGCGGGGAGTTGAGAAGCTCGCCATAAACAAGACGATGGATCAGGTGCCGAAAATCGCATCCCGCGTCTGCGGTATCTGCCCCATTGCCCACACTCTCGCTGGAATTGAATCGATGGAAGGGTCTATCCGCTGTGAGATTCCGCAAGATGCCAAGCTCCTTCGTATCGTGCTGCAGTGTGCGAACCGACTGCACAGCATTGCCCTGCATAACATCCTGATCCTGCCGGACTTCTATATTCCCGGGACAGACACCAAGGTCAACCCGTTCACCCCCGAAGAGCCCGTCCGGAGCGTAGCCAAGCGAATCCAGCGGCTGCGTGAGATCGGCCAGACCATTGGCGAGATCGCCGGTGGCGAGTGCATCCACCCGAGCAACCCCCGCGTCGGTGGTATGTACAAGGCATGCACCCCCCGTGCTGTGAACAAGATGTACGACCTGGCCAAGGAAGGTCTCACTCTTGCTCACGAGCAGATGGAGTTCATGCTCGCCGTCATCAACAACATGAGGAAGCGTGACTGGGTCGAGGTCGGCGGTAAGCAGATTCCGCTCCCGAAGACGCTCGGGTTCCACAACCAGGGCGTCATGGCAGCACACCCGGTGTATGCCAGCTCGAACCTCGATGAGAACCCGGGCTGGGACCCCAAGCGCTGGACCGATGTCCGGCCGTGGGACTGGTACATGGGTGAGGGCGAGGTCAGCCTGGCCGATCCGAGCTACCCGATCGGCGGAACTTCACCAGTCGGCACCAAGGTCAACCCGCAGATGGAAGCCTGCACCGGTGTACCGCTGTATGATGGCGCACCGGTGGAGGTAGGACCACGGGCCCGCCTTGTCACCTTCAAGAATTTCGACGAAAAGGGAACCTGGGGCCAGCACATCGCACGCCAGCTGGAGTACACCGACAGTCTGTATGCGATGATCAAAGCCCTCGACGAATACAACCCCTCAGGGAAGGTGCTCGCCGACAACATCCCGCAGGGTGACGGTTCCCTCGGATGGGCTGCCAACGAGGCCCCCCGCGGATGCGACGTCCACCTTGCAAAGGTCAAGGACGGCCGGGTACTCTGGTACGAGATGCTCGTTCCGACAACCTGGAACTTCCCCACCTGCAGCCGTGCCCTGGCTGGCGCCCCCTGGCAGGTCGCTGAAATGGTGGTCCGTGGATACGATCCGTGTGTATCATGTGCGACCCACATGATCGTCGTCGACGAGGATAAGAAGATAGTTGCCCAGAAACTCATCCAGTGAGTGTAACCGATGCTGTATCCGGAAATTGTGGTTGCAGGATGCGGAAATCCCCTCTTTGCCGATGACGGGTTCGGACCCGCCGTCGTTGAGGAACTGATGCGCCTCGAACTTCCCGACAATGTCAAGGTAGTGGACGCCGGCCTCGGCGGCCCCCACTTTATTTTCACGCTTCTTGATCCGGAATGTACGAAGCGACTCATTATTGTCGACATTGCCGATTTCGGTGCGAAGCCGGGAGAACTTGCGACATTCAGGGTCGAAGACCTTCCCGCGGGAAGTTATCGGGATATTCACTCATGGGATCTTACCGAACCGCTGCAGCAGCTGAAAGATGCCGTTGATATCACAATCATCGGATGCCAGCCGGGAAAGGTTACCGCCCCCGAGTTCGAACTGGGGCTCACTGATGAAGTACAGGATGCGATCCCCGTAACCGTCCATCTTGTATTGGAAATTATCGGAGTGGATTATGGGACTGCTATCGAGAATCTTCGGAAGGAAGGACGTCAGCGAGAAACCGACGGAGAAACCTGCTCCGGAGAAGGCTGACGTTGAGAAAAAGGCGGAAATTACTAAAAAGGAGGAAAAGCCTGTGGCAGACAAGATAAAAGCCGGCCATGTTCACATGAGCGGCTGCACTGGCTGCGAGGTTGCAATCGCAGACAATTATGGAGGATTGCTCACGCTCCTTGACAAATACGTCGACTGGGTCTATGATTTGACCCTGGCTGACGTTCGTCACATCCCCAAGATGGATGTTGCACTGGTCGAGGGGTCCGTGTGTATCCAGGACAAGCTTTCAGTACAGGAGATCAAAGAGACCCGTGAAAAATCAGCAGTCGTGGTCGCCCTGGGAGGATGTGCATGTTATGGAAACATCACCCGCTTCGGCCGCGGCGGACAACCCAACCAGCCCCAGCATGAATCATATCTTCCAATCGGGGACCTGATCAAGGTTGATGTCTACATCCCCGGTTGTGCACCGACACCCCAGATGATCAGGAACGTCTGTGTTGCCGCATACCTGCTCCTGAAGGGAACCAAGGAGCAGCAGGAACTGGCAAAGAAATTCCTGACGCCCCTGATGCAGCTCGCCGACCGCAGCACCAGCGCATGCGGGTGCGACCTGATGTATGACGTGATCAACCAGGGTCTCTGCATGGGATGCGGGAGCTGCGCAGCAGCATGCCCGGTCAGGGCGATCACCCATGAGTACGGCAAGCCCAACGTGAACCGGGAAATGTGCATCAAGTGTGGTGCATGTTATGCCCAGTGTCCGAGGAGTTTCTTCAACTTCGATGTGATAACGGAATTCGAGGCCATCCTGGAACTCTTCGATGGAGCACTCAAGTGAGGTGAAGACCATGGGAACAGAACTCGGTAAATACAAGACCTGTGTATCGGCACGGAGCACCAACAAGGAAATCCTGAAGAAATCGCAGGATGGGGGTATCGTCACCCAGCTCTTCGCCTATGCCCTCGAGGAAGGCATCATTGATGGCGCAATCGTGGCAGGACAGAGCGATGAACCCTACCGCCCCCGGCCGTTTATCGCCACCACGGTGGAAGAACTGATGACCTCCCGGGGAACCCGGTACAACATCAGCCCCAACGTGTCATGGATCAAAGAGGCCACCCGGAGCTTCGGTCTTGACAAGATCGGTATCGTCGGTACTCCCTGCCAGATGCAGGCGGTCAGGAAGGGCCAGCTCTACCCGGTGGGATTGAGAGATGTCCCGGACAAGATTGCCCTTGCCGTCGGAATCTTCTGCATGGAGAACTTCCCCTACCAGAGCATCAAGCAGCTCGTTGAGGACCATGCCGGGGTAAAGATGGAATCGGTCAAGAAGATGGATATCGGAAAGGGGAAATTCTGGGTGTACACCGAGCGCGGTGCAGTCGTCCAGCTGCCGCTCAAGGTTACCCACAAGTATGAGCAGCCCGGCTGCCATGTCTGTCTCGACTATGTCGCAAACCTCAGCGATGTATCCACCGGATCGGTCGGAAGCCCTGACGGCTGGAGCACGGTATTTGTCAGGACGAAGAAGGGAGACGACATCTGGGGCAAGGCCATCGCCGCCGGTTGTTTCGAGACCAAGCCCATCGAGCAGGTCAAGCCCGGGCTCGAACTGGTCTCCAAACTCGCCAACGAGAAGATCACCAAGAACCAGAAGACCGTCGAGGAGCGGGCCACGTTCGGTGTGAACAAGGCTCTGCGGAACCCCTATATCAGCCCGAAATAATCCTTCCATTTTTTTTTTCCTGACCGCAGCGGTCATACGGATTATTCCACCGGGTAGATGACCGGTATACCGGGATATCTGCGGATGGAAGAAGGAAACCCGGCATCACCGAGACGGCATTTCCCTGTTCTGGATGTTTCCGGAACTATGAACGGAGGACGGAATCGCAGGGCAGCCCTGCAGTGAGCCGGAAGCCGCGGGCCGGATGCAGTAATGGAAAAATAGGTGGGAATGGTGCGTTACATCCAGACCTCGACGGGATTGATCGTGGCATCGATCAGGAGATCAAACTCCAGTTCCTTCAGCCATCCCGTCTTCTGGAACATGCTCATGAAACAGATGCCGATCAGGGCCGCGTCCCGGTACTTGTCCACCGCATTCCTGACCTGATCCACCTCCACCGGGACATTCGGCATGGAGAGGCCCCCCATGACCACGACCGCTTTCGGGTTCCTGATCCCGGCGGCACCTGCAGCCTGCATTCCGATATCCGATACCAGTTTCAGGTGCTGCGCTTTCGATTCATCGACATACGGGACAAAGACCTGTTCGAGAGCCATACCCCGCACGGCAAAACCAAGAAGTTCCACGAACGGGGTGCAGGTCCCCGGGCAGCCGTAGTACACGACCTGGTCCCCGGCCTTCAGCCCCTTCTTCTCCAGAAACTCCTTGAACGGCCGGAGCATGCCGGGAACGCCCTGAAATACCACTTTTTGTTTCATATCAAACACCGGTGAACAACCATCCAGCGTTCCGGCAACCGGCCGGAATACCGGGAATGTAATTAGAGTGGTCTTCGAATATTAAGGTACCAGCGTTTACACTGCTCTGGAGATTTTGCCATGGAACATGTCCTCGTCTGTTATGCCACCCGGTACGGCTCGACCGGTGATATTGCCCGAATCATTGCCGATGAGCTCCGTGCAGCGGGATACCGGGTGACGCTCTCCCCGGTTTCCGATGCGATCGACCCCGGGGATTTTGATGCCGTGGTCATCGGGAGCCCCCTCTACATGGGGAAGTGGCTTGCCGAGGCCCGGGAATTCGTAAGCCGGTTCAGGAACTCCCTGAAGTCACGCCCGGTCGCGGTCTTTTCTGCCGGCTTTACGCTCCGGGAGCGTACCAGCAACCATCTCACGGCCGTAGATGAGGCCCTCGGCTCATCGGTGAAGCTGTTCATATCACCAATTTCCACGGGGTATTTCGCCGGGAAGCTGGACCCGGACCACATGTCTTCCGCAGATCGGGCAATCGTCACGCTCACCGGGGCGATACCCGGTGATTTCATCGAACCTGACGAGATTAAAAAGTGGGCCCGGGAACTGTCTGCCCTGCTCTCCGGCGGTTAAACGGCCCGGGTCATGAGGAACGGGATTCCGGGCCGATGCGCTATTTCTTCCCAATCGTTCCGACGAACTGTTCCAGTGCGTCCCGTGAACTTCGGGGATTCCGGGCCGATATTTCATAGGTCACCGCACCACCCAGTTCCTGTTCTATCATGGCAGGACATGCCCCGGAAAGATCGCACTTGTTCAGCATGACCGAGAGGGGCACGCCGGTTCCCTTCAGCTGCTGGTAGAGGTGCCGGGTATTTTCATCGATCCCAGAGCTGCAGTCCACCATCAGGATAGCGCCGTCCATCCCGTTCGAGATGATCTGGCGGACGAATTCGAAACGCTCCTGGCCGGGGGTGCCATAGAGGTGAACATGCCTGCTCCCGATTTCTGCCTTTCCGAAATCGAGGGCAACCGTGGTGGTCCCGTCGGCGCATTCTGCTTCCACGTGGCGGCTTGCCGGATCGATTGCCTGGATAAACGTGGATTTCCCGGCATTGAAAGACCCGAAGACCACTATCTTCAATCGCGAGGGATCCATTGAAAATTTTTGTGCGGGAATTTTTTTATAGTTTTGTTTCCGCCCGCAGGACAGCGGATTTGAGAGCGGCGGCGGAGCGTGCCATCGGTTCGTCGCATTTATTCATCCAGACGCCTACTCATAAGATATGTCTGAAGCACTGCATCCTGCCGGAAACCGGGTAAAACTGGAGACATCCATGGGCGATATCGTCATCGAGCTCTATGCGGATATGCCGGTCACCGCCGGCAATTTCGAGTCGCTGGTGAAGAAGGGGTTCTATGACGGGGTGATCTTCCACCGCATCATCGATGGCTTCATGATCCAGGGAGGAGACCCCACCGGCACCGGAACCGGAGGACCGGGCTATGTTATCAAAGATGAATTCACCGCGGCGAACCGGAATTCCCGTGGCACCATCTCCATGGCCAATGCAGGTCCGAACACGGGCGGAAGCCAGTTTTTCATCAACCTTGTGGACAACAACTACCTCGACCGCAACCACCCCGTCTTCGGGAAGGTGATCGAGGGGATGGATATTGTCGATAAAATCGGGAAAGTCAGAACCGGGAGGGGCGACCGGCCGGTCACACCGGTGAAAATCGTAAAAGCTTCCATGATGTGATTCTTTTTATTCAATTCTCAATTTTCCGGAAAAATCTGTAATCGTCAACAAGAGATCGTCTGAACTACCATATCGAACTATTAAGCCCGCAGTACTGCAGAAGAAAACAAGGATCAGCCAGCGTGCATATCGCGGGTTGCCAAAGAACTGGTGTGTCAGGATTGAGTAGTATTGCCGGTGGCCGGGCTGCCACCAAACCCCAAAAAATTATTATGCCAGGTAATCCGAAGGTGTCGGCATCTGTTCCTTCAGACCCTTCCGCTTCCGGATAGTGGTCACCACGTCCTTGACCATGCCTGACGGCACGATCTCAAAGCCGGCAAACTCGGTACTCCACATGGCGCGGCCCTCGGTTGCCGATCGGATGTCCCCGGCAAACCCGAAGAGTTCGGCCACCGGCGCCTTGCCGATCACG
>JAAEET010000063.1 GCA_013415565.1 Methanomicrobiales archaeon | reverse complement strand
TCAGGGAAGTGTGTGACCGGGTTGCCCTGATGAAGGGGGGAAGAATTACCGCCATGGGAAGACCCGACGAAGTTCTTGGAAAGCCGGCCGGACAACGGCCTATCGTCCCGGAAGTGGTCTAAGCCGGGAGTCACGTTCCGGCATCGGAAGCCATCACCACCCTCTGGGATGATTGGTCCCATGAGCTCTGGTAGAGGGATCATGCAGGAGCGGGGGATGACGGAAAGGATGCGGCGGAGAGGCAGGCCGCGGGTAGCGCGGCGGCTGGACCCCGGGAAGCCGGTCCGCTGTTATGCACCCCGGTGTACTACCGTTGGGGAAGAAATGACGGTAACCCTCCTCCCGGAAGAGCTGGAACTCCTGCATCTCGTTGAACTGAACGGTCTCGTGCAGGAGGAGGCAAGCGCGATCATGGGGGTCTCCCGGAGAACGGTCTGGAAGGATCTCCATGAAGCACGGAGAAAAGTGGCGGATGCCCTCATCCATGGCAAGCGGATCGAGATCGCCGGCTGCGAACGCCGCAGAAAGGGCAGCTGCCCCCGTGATAGCGGACAGTGAACCGGCCCCGCGACCGTCCCTGCCGGCATCGTTTCTGGAGGGAGGTGGGACGGCCGACAATTCCGACGTGCCGGATACAGTATATTTATTTATTTTTGCTCATATGAGTAAATAAGGCACACAGGTGCCGGTTGTGATCAGAATGCCAGGTTTTAATGGAACCGGCCCCCGCGGACAGGGGCCCATGACCGGATGGCGCCGGGGCTGGTGTATGGCCGGCGGCGATGCTCCCGGGCCGCAGCAGGAGATTTCCCCGGCGGCAGGTACAGAGACTCAGGAATATCCCCCCGTGCGCCCTCCCGGGCTGGAAGAAAGACCGATCGTCTGCGGGCGGGGCCGCGGCGGAATCCCGTGGGGATGCGGCAGAGGCTTCTGCGCTGGTATGCGGGGTGGCAGAATGAGAACCCAGTGGGGAGGATGGCGCCGGGGTTACTGATCCATGGATGGAGAAAAGGAATCGATAACCAGGCGGATCGCCATCGCTGCCGATGGATCCGGCGTCTCCTCACACTTCGGCCACTGTGACCGGTACGTGATTTACCATATCAGGGGCCGGAAAATCGTCTGCCAGGAATATATCCTCAACCCGGGACATGAACCCGGAAAGCTTCCCCTGATGCTGGCATCATGCGGGATTACTCACGTGCTCGCCGGCGGAATGGGAATGAAGGCCGTCCGGCTCTTCGAGGAACGGGGAATCGGCGTCATTCTCGGCATACAGGGTCCCGTGGACGAAGTCGCGGTTTGTTTTGCACAGGACCGGATTGCGCCCGGCGGGAACATGTGCGATCACTGATTGCCGCGGATTACCATTTTTCGTTCGTCCGGTAACGGGAAGATGGACGTTATTGCCGTGCCCCCGGTCCATTGACACCATCCCTGATTGATAATCCTTCTCCCCCGCTGTATGACCAGTTATGCTTTTGTATCCGGGTGAATTTCCTGAAATTCCGGACAGCAGAATCGAGGCCATGCAATGACCATCCGGAGTGCGACAGAGTTGTCACGGGCGCCGGAAAGGCCCGGATGACGTTCCGGAAATATCGGTGCGTTTCACCGGGAGATCATCTGCTGCATCAGCGACATGATACCCGGTTTTCCAGGCTTCTTCCGGGGATCTGGAGGAAAAGCGAACTGTTCAACGGCGCACCGCTCTTCCATCTCGCGGTTGAGCCGGTCGCCAATCTCGTCAAATATTCTCTTATACGCCGTGCAGTAGGGATCGACTGCCCCGATCTTCCCCCCGGTCGGCACGATGGCATTATACGGACAGCCGCCCCGGCAGTACCGGATATGCCGGCATTCCCCGCAGGACTGGTCCACCAGCTCCCTGAACCGGTACATCCGCTGCCCGGCGTCTGATGCTGCAAGGTCATCGGGGGAGGGACGATCGGAGACCCTGCCCATCACCCATTCCGGCATCCCCACGAAACGGTAGCAGGGATAGACGCTCCCGTCCGGTCCGACGGCGAACGTGGTTCCCATGCAGTCAGCGAATGTGCAGACCGTCCCCCGCCGGGTGAATACGCACTTGACGAGGTCGCTTATGTTCATGACCTCGATACCACCGAGGTTAGTGAGTGACTCGTCGAGGAGGTAGACCAGGAGATCCCCGTAGTCCTCAGGCGAAAGGGTCCAGGGTTCGGGATTCGCATTCCGCAGGGACGGCAGGGCGGGATGAAGCTTGAGCGTGTAGCCGTGATCGAGGAAAAAGCGGAAGATCTCCTCGCGGTGCTTCACCGATTCGGAGGTGAAGGTGCAGATGAAACTCACCCTGACACCGTGCTCCCTCGCGATCCGGTAGCCCCGCATGGTCCGGTCGAAGTATCCCTTCCCCCGCTGCCGGTCGTTGATCTCAAGAGGACCGTCGATACTGGAGCCGAGGGGGACATGGTAGGCGGCGAGAACCTCTGCCAGTTCCGGGGTCATGAGCCAGAGGTTGGTCTGCATGGCAAAATCCGGGTTCATCCGGGCGAGGCCTTCGGCGAGCAGGGGCAATGCCCGGCGGTAGAAATCTGCACCGGCAAGCAGCGGCTCTCCCCCGTGGAAGGTGAAGGTCACCCGGTCCTGCGGAAAGTCCCTGAGCCATTCCACGACCTCCCCGATGGTTTCAATGTCCATGACCGGGGATCCCGGCTCGGAGCTCCAGCAGTAGCTGCACCGGGCAGGGCACCCGAGCGTGGGGATGAGCATCACGTGGAACGGATTTTTCATGGTACTGATTCTTTTCCCTCTCTCCGGAGTTATACGTTTCCACCGTACCATCTTTCCCCGAAAGGAATGATTCCTGGAGAGCTTTTCGGGATACGGGGTTCCACGGACACGTGCCGGGAAGGTAATCGAAAAAAGAAATGGTGGGTGGACCGATCTTACCTGGCCGGTATGATCAGTGCACGCTCTCCGGCGGGCATGTACTCGCGGATGGCACCCTTGGCGAACTCGCGCCTGGGCTCGGCGAAGTCGAACTTGAGCGAGGGGTCGGCGAAGGTGATCTTGATCAGCGGGTTGAGTGACCAGGCATCTCCGCGGGTGAAGTGAGCTGCACCGCAGATAGCTGCGTACTCTCCCTGGTGGCCGACGTTCATCGCGTAGTTCGGGTAGTTTGCTCCACGGAGTTCTCCGACGGCACCCTCGTCTGCACGGAACGACTCGGTGTTTGCGGAACCACACTGGTCCTGCAGGTCGTAGCCGTAGAATCCGAGACGTGACCAGCCCTCCTTGTGCAGGAGCATGGAGAGGTACCAGCCGTTCAGACCGGCATTGGAGTTTCCGGTGGCAATCGCCGTGGACAGACCGGAAGCAGCGGCAAGGACCGAGGCACGCTGGGATCCGCCGAAGTGGGTCTCGAGCGCGGTCGGGAACTGCTCGTACTGCTCCATACCGTAGAGGGTGACCTCGGTGGCGATGTCGTTGATGACATCCTGGTTTGCCTTGGCCAGACCCTTCTCGCTCGGGTTCTTCCAGTCGACCTTGTACTTGTCCTTGACGTAGTCCATACCGTAGTAGGTGTAGTCATCAAGGATGTTGTCGGTGTAGGCGGCAGTGGCGTACTGCGTGAACCCGACACCACCGGACATGTAGGAACCGAGCCAGATCTGGTCGAACAGCATGGTTCCGGCACCCACGACCTCGAGAGCGGACTTGGCCGGGTCATGCGGGTACTTGCGGTCGGTCTGGACCATGTCGGCGAAGTGGCCGAACTTGATGCCTCCGGGCTCGTTCGGGCCACGTGCACGGCGGGCAGGCAGGATCTCTGCCATCTGGATCACACCGGCGTGCTTGGCGGCGAACGCAAGGTCGGCTGTTGCGGCTTCTCCGGCGCACATGTGGTAGGCGCCGATGAAGGACATACCGAGCTGCATCGCAGACCAGCGGGAGGTGGTTCCACCATCACAGGTCCTCGAGACGATGGTCGGGATGTGGATGGCCTGCCACATTGCCTTGCCGACAGCGGCCTTGAGCTGGGCTGCCTGCTTGGCCGGGAAGAGCTTGTCGATGGGGATGACGAACTGGGGCTCGAGGTCGTCGGCCATCTCGTCGTCACCGGTGAAGACCTTCACGTAACAGTCGTCCACCAGGGACGGGTGGGTCTCGACCATGTGCTCCTGGACCACGGCTGCTCCGGGCATGGCGTGGTTGAGCACGTGGAGGAACTCGTTGATGGTCTCGGGGGTCACTTCCTTGCCCAGACGCTTCTGCAGGGTCTGGTGGGCCAGGTCCATGTTGACGATGATGGTCCTGCGGATGTCGTCCCACATCTGCTGCATGGCAGCGTTGTTGACGAAGTGCAGGTCGTCACCCTCCACGAACACGCCGGTTCCGGAGACCTCGTAGGTCATCAGCTGGCGCTGCCCGAGCGGGATACCGCCGATGTGGCAGCGGACCGGGTCGTACATGGATACGCCACGGGCCATCGCAGCTGCATTTCCGGCCTTGACGAACTCCATCTTCCGGGGCGACTGCTTCAGACCGATCCGGTTGAACACGGTGTTGGTGCTCTGGGGGTCCTCGGCGAACTTCTCCTTCAGGGCCTTCAGGAAGAGCTTCTGGGTTCTCTCGATCTTCTTTGCCATGTCAATCACTCCTCCGGCATGAAGCCGTATTTGGTCCTCAGCGAGTGGACGCGCTGGACGTATTCGATGTACTCCTGGTCAGAGCGGAACGGCGTTCCCACGAGCGAGTGGAAGATGGTGGTGTGCGCCTTGAGCCACTTCTCGTCCATGGGCTTGCCGACCTTGACTTCCTTGTCCAGGGGCTCGCTGTTCTGGTTCTTGACATACTTGACCATGCCGGCCTTCTTGTCGAGGATGCACCGCTGCATCATGTCGAACATCATCCCGTCTTCGGCAAGACGGAGCGAGTGTCCGTGCACGGTTGACCCACGGATACCGGTACGGGCAGGGTCGAAGAGTTCGGTCCCGACGAGTTCCTTGGCGACCTTCTCGAGGTCACGCTCACGGCACTCGACGATCTGACGGCCGGACAGGGTTCCCGGGTCTACCCCGCGGTAGCGGTACGATTCCACGTAGGACCGCTGGTAGGGGTGGCAGGGGGCGTTGAACATCGAGTCGGCGAACTGGATGAACCGGATACGGTCCCCGGCCTTCGCGCCGTCAAGGGGAACGACCATCTTTCTGACGGGACAGTCGGGCTCTCCCTCGGTCAGGGGCGGGTGGGCGCTCGGGTAGGCTGCACCGGGTGCCTTGTGGCCCATCAGCAGGACGATGTCCTCATCAGAAATATCGCGGAGCTTCTCGAGCTTCTTGCTGGGGTCCATCTGCTTGCGCCGGTTCTCAGCGACTGCTGAGCTTCCGGGCCCATACTGGGGTTTGTAAGCCATTTTTTAATCACTCCTAAGTTTTAATCAACCTCATTACCGCACGAATGACTTCCGCCATCTTCTCCCGGGTGGGCGTCTGGCCGCGGGTCACCCCGCTCACGATGGCCATGACCGTTCCCTTGGTCTTCACCTTGTCGGGAGGCGGCATTACCAGGGCGGTTTTTAC
>JAAEET010000027.1 GCA_013415565.1 Methanomicrobiales archaeon | reverse complement strand
GATCGTCCAGGGTGACTTCCACTCCGGAGACGCCAACCACCCGGTTGCGGTCATGACCTGCGGTTCCCACCTCGATGAGAAGGGGATCTGCGACAAGGGCGCCGCCATCTGCGGGTCCTGCAAGACCGAGAACCTCGGCCTGGAAAAGGTCATCGCAAACATCATCTCCAACCCCAACATCCGCTTCATCCTGCTCTGCGGGACCGAAGTCAAGGGTCACCTGGCCGGACAGACCATGGTTGCCCTCCATGCAAACGGGGTGAAAGACGGCAGGGTTGTCGGGGCTGAAGGTGCCATTCCGTTCATCGAGAACCTCGCCGATGATGCCATCAAGCGATTCCAGGAACAGTGTGAACTCGTCAACATCATGGAGGCCGAGGACACCAACGCCATCGCCGCCAAGATCAGCGAGCTTACCGGCCGCGATCCCGGCGCATTCGCCGCCGATCCCATGATCGTCGAGGTCAAGGAAGCAGCCGGCGGTATTGAGACCGCGGCAGCAGGAGTGAACCCCCAGTTCCTGGAGATCGAGAAGCGTCTCGACAAAATCGAGAAGCAGATCGAATTTGCAGATGCAGAGATCGCCCAGCGTGTCGGAAGAAAAATCGGTCGGGACATTGGTATCCTCTACGGCCTGGTTGCAGGACTCACGGTATTCGTCCTGCTCCTGGTACTGCTCCCGAAACTCAACGTCTTAATGTAATGGAGGTGTGAAAGAACATGTTCAGATTCGAAAAAGAGCAGCAAGTCTGGGACTTCAACGGTACCAAGATCGGAGGACAGCCTGGTGAATACCCGACAGTATTGGCCTGCTCAATCTTTTACAATAAGCACGAGATCGTGCTTGATGACAAGACCGGAAAAATAGACAAAGCAGCAGCAGAAGCGCTCTGGAACAGGTGTCAGGAGCTCTCTGATCTGGTGGGGATTCCTCACTTTATTCAGATCCTCGCTGAATACCCGGAGGCATTCGAGAGCTATATCTCGTGGTTCGACAGTATCGACAACAAGACCGCATTTTTGATGGACTCTTCCGTGCCTGCCGCTCTTGCCCATGCCTGTAAGTACGTAACCGAAACTGGAGTGGCACACCGGGCAATCTATAACTCCATCAACGGTTCGATTTTGCCCGAGAACATCGAAGCGCTCAAAAACAGTGATGTGGACTCGGCCATCGTGCTGGCATTCAACCCCGCCGACCCCTCGGTTGCCGGCAGGGAGAAGGTGCTCGTCGAGGGTGGTGTTGCAGGTCAGACGAAGGGAATGATCCAGATCGCGGAAGAGTGCGGTATCACCCGCCCGATCCTCGATACCGCGGCAACCCCGCTCGGGCTCGGTTCGGGAAGTGCGTACCGTGAGATCCTTGCCTGCAAGGCCATTCACGGGTATCCCACCGGTGGTGCCTACCACAACATGACCGTTGCATGGACCTGGCTCAAGCGCTGGAAGGGATCGAAGAAGAATCCTTCAGCACTCGCAGAGTCCCTGAAGGGCAAGGACGTGTACCTCAACCAGCTCCTGCACCACTACAAGGGTGGCCTTGATGGGGTCATCCAGGCTGCCTGGTCAGCTCCTGATATCGGGTGCAACCTTGTTGCGAGCACGCTCGGTGCCGACCTTATCATGTACGGTCCGATTGAAAACGTCGAGCCGATGATCACGGCACAGGCCTACATGGATATCGTAACCCTCGAAGCAGTACGTCCGCTCGGGATCGATGTCATGGCAGAAACCCACCCCATCTTCAAACTCATTTAAACTTTTTTTTTTGATCACGGTGTGCAGCACGCAGATTCCTCAGGTTATTCCATCCCGTTTCAACACGAGTCGGGAGTCTTTGCCCGCACTTTCACCCTTTCCGGTCATTCCTTTTCCTCTATGACAACAAAGCATCTCCTCGAACCATGACCGGAGATCGGAATGCAGAAAAGATCGCCAACCGCTGGATGCGGGCACAGCGGGCACTGAAAGCCGGGGACCGGGCCTGTGCCGGCCGCCTCTCATCGCTGATGCTTCCCTGCACCCCTGCATGGTCTGCCGGTATCGGCGATCCGCTTGAGGTAACCCTCTTTTCCCTCCTGGTCGGGATGGTGAAGGATCTGGATACGAACGGCGATGAATCATGACGGAATGGGGGGTATTCCGAAAACCTATCGGAGCAGGAGAGGCGGACAGGATCGCCGTTCCGAGCGACTCAGGACCGGTCAGCCGGGCGCATCATCGGCTGAACATTGGTGCCATCCAGCTCCCCCATGGCAAAATCGAACCGGGATTTTATCCCGGGTGGGAGCTCGTCCTCACCGATCTCCTCAAATCCGAGCTGCCGGTAGAATTCCACCAGCGGGAGCGTGGAGTGCATGTACAGCGGCTCCCGGCCGCAGGCGGAAACCAGCTCTTCCATCACCTCACGGGCATAGCCCCGCTCCCGGAATTCATCGAGGGTGAAGACTCCATCGACTTCAAGACCCCCGGGATGTCGCCGGCAGCGGGCGACCGTGACCAGGATTCCTTCGACCAGCACTCCGAAGACCCGGTCACGTCCCGGGTCGGCTGTCTGCTGGTGGTACTGGCGCCAGATCTCCTCGGCGCCGGGGAACTCGTCCCGGTCCAGTTCACGGGCGACCACTTCGAGCCGTATCTCGGGATAGAAGAGGAAGAGGGGGATCCGGGTCTGGTCTGCCACCTCCCGGGCCGTACTGCCGATGGGAAGGGTCTTGATGAAATCAGAGGCCCCGAACCGGGGCATGAAGATGAGGGTTGCCTTCTCCTTCTCGGCGATCCGGCTGATCATCTCCGCAGGTCTGCCGAACCGGATGAGGATGGTAACCTTTGTACCACCATCGTCAAGGGAATTCCAGAGGGACTGGAGCTCCTGGTATGAATCCTGGATTGCAGCTTCAAGTTCCTGCCGGGTATCCGCCCGGGTGATGACATGGAGCAGGATCATCTCCGAAACACCAGGGAGTGAACGGAGGAAGGCGAAGCCTTCGTCACAGGGTTTTGAGAAATCGACCGGGAAGAGAACCCGGGAGAAGAGCCTCCCCCCATTCCTGCCCTTCGGGGGGGCGGGCGGTGCCAGACGCCATCCCGAGGGGTGCCGGACAAGGAGCACACTGGTTGTGGCGTGGCGGAGGATTTCTGATGATACCGAACCAAGCAGGAATCCTTCCACCAGCCCTTTGCCCCGGGCTCCGATGATGATGAGATCCACGGCCTCCCGGCGTGCCAGTCCGAGGATGACTGCCGCCGGATCCTTATGGTCTCCGGCTACGAGCACCGCTTTTACCGGGATCCCTGCGCGGGTCAACCGTTCCTCGTCATCATGGAGGGATCGTTCCGCATACTCTCTCAGGGATGCGGTCTCCTGTCCTCCCAGCCAGGCACGCGATGAAGCGCTTTCGCCATCGAGCACGTGCAGGAGAATGACCTCCCCGGCATCTGGAATCTCGGTCACCAGGTGCGTTGTCATCCTGGCATACTCCGAAAAATCGGTCGGAAGAAGGATTTTATTCACCATACGTCTGCTCTCGTCCCTCCCGGGTGATAGGTTACCCTGATGCTATTAATACACCGCCGGTTCTTTCCGGTACAGGAGCTTTGATTTTCAAAGCGGTCCGATATCGTTGCGGGTAGTGGGATGCATACCAGCACTGATGATCCCGTGCAGGAGGCGCTGAAGCGCCGGGAACAACGTCAGGAGCAGAACATCGGCATTCTTATCCGGCAACTCTCGGATGGGAATCCCAACCTCAGGGTCCGTTCCGCCGAGACTCTTGGCACCATCGGTGATCCCCGGGCAGTCGAGCCCCTGATCGGGTGCCTGGAGGACCCTGTCCCGGATGTCGTATGGATTGCCCTCCGGGCGCTGGGAACGATTGGAGATCCCCGCGCTTTCGATCCCATTGTGCCGTGCCTGGCACGCCCGGATCGCTGGACTCGCCAGGGAGCCGCTCAGGCACTCGGGGACCTTAGAGATCCCCGTGCTGCCGAATATATCGTCCCGCTCCTGCAGGATCCGAAGAAAGGGGTGCGGAGTGCGGCGGCTGAGGCGCTCGGGAAGCTTGCCGACAGCAGGTATGTTCCGGTTCTTGAGTCTGCGCTCCGGGATGACGAGCATGAAGTCCGTGAGGCGGCACGGATGGCCATCAGGAACCTTGCGGAAAAGCCGGCCGGCCCGTCCGGTCAGTGACGGGGCGCCACGGATAAATGGTGGATTTTTTTAGAATTCCAGCGGTTCAAATCCCTGTTTCGTGACCTTCCCGAACTGCACCGAGATCTTCGGATCGAGGGCACAGACCGGGCAGGTATAGCTTTCCGGAAGATCTTCAAACGCCGTTCCCGCCTTGATCCCCCGGTGGGGTTCCCCGCGTTTCTGGTCGTAGACATATCCGCAGACCGAACAGATCCAGCGGGTTGGCTGCCATTCATCAAATCCCCATTTTCCTATCTTTCCCTTGCCCTGCATACCACAGATCGGACAGACATAGGACTCAGGAAGGTCTTCAAATGCGGTCCCAGCAGGTATTCCGTTGTGGGGTTCCCCGCGGAGGGGAGAGTAGATATACCCGCACACGCTGCACTTATATCGCCTTACCCTTACCATGACAATCACCTGTACTGACATGTGATTCCCGGGAATGACTTAAAGGTATTTTCCCTGGGAGGAGGGTACTCCGTTTGATAATACCGGACGCCCCGGGTACGCATCATTATATGAAGCCGTAACCAACGACTCCCGGGAATACCTATGGCTCGTGTTCCGCTCGTGCCTTTCGTTATCTTTCTGGTGCTGGTCGTCGTGATCACCGGGTATGCCATCTCGGTGTTCGGTATTCCGGGACTTCGTGAGCAGAATATAACCCCCCTGGCTGCAGTAGAGATCCGGGAGTATGAAGGCGAACGCCTCTCATCGATTGCAGACTTCAGGGAAAACTCTATCCGGGGACCGCAGTATATCAGTCCCGATACCTACCGCCTGAATGTTACCGGCCTTGTCGACCAGCCGCTCTCCCTCTCCTATGACCAGGTGATCGAGCGGTATCCTCACTACGCCAAGCGGGTAACCCTGTTCTGCGTTGAAGGGTGGGATGTCACCCTCCTCTGGGAAGGTGTCCTGGTTGAAGATCTGCTGGCCGATGCGAAAGCCAGGCCGGAAGCAGATACGGTCATTTTCTATGCCGCCGACGGCTATTCCACATCGCTTCCCCTTGACGACATCCGGGACCGGGATATCATGATGGCGTATGCCATGAACGGTGTCACCCTCCCTCCCGAACGGGGATTCCCGTTCCAGCTCGTGGCTGAAGACCGGTGGGGATACAAGTGGATCAAGTGGGTGACCGCCATCGAAGTCTCGGCCGATCCCTCGTACCGCGGCTACTGGGAGAGCAGGGGATTTTCGCAGGAGGCGACGATCAACCGGCGATTCTTCGAGTGATCTTCATGCACCGGAAATCGTACCGGACTCCCGTGGAGATCAAGCGGCATCTTAAAAAAAAGGCGTGACCATTCACTATCCATGGAACCGGGCACCTTCTACAATGAGGCGGTGGAGCGGCTTTCCCGTGACGAACTCAATGCACTCATCGATGAGCGGGTGCGCTATACGGTCCGGTATGCGGCCGACCACTCTC
The DNA here is from genome assembly GCA_013415565.1 of Methanomicrobiales archaeon. Classification (GTDB taxonomy): domain Archaea; phylum Halobacteriota; class Methanomicrobia; order Methanomicrobiales; family Methanospirillaceae; genus UBA9949. The sequence continues at coordinate 19,077 of JAAEET010000027.1, read as the reverse complement.
CATTCTACCAGGCGTGGTTCCGGGATCACGGCATCGATCCGGCTTCCATTACCGCCCACGAGGATCTTCTTGGCCTTCCGGTCGTGTCCGGGAAGACCATCAGGGAACACCAGCCCCCCGCAACGCCCGGATTTATGTTCCGGAGTGTTGCCTGGGAGGAGATCTTCACCATCCACGAGACGAGCGGTACATCGGGAACCCCGAAGAGTTTCTTTCTCACCTGGGATGACTGGTTGCGGTACGCAGAGAAGTATGCCCGGAGCTTCGTCTCGCAGGGATTCGGCCGGGGAGACCGGATCGTGATCTGCGCATCCTATGGGATGAATGTCGGGGCAAACACCATGACACTCGCGGCGAGGGATATCGGGATGACCATCATCCCGACCGGAAGGTGCAGCTTCCCCCATCGGATCCTCACCACCTACCGGCCGACGGGAATTGTCGGCAGTGTTTTCAAGCTGATCCATCTCGCCCGCCGGATGCTGGACGAGGGGCTCGTACCGGCAGATTCTTCGCTGGAACGTCTCGTGGTCGGAGGTGAGAGCTTTGCCGAGGAATCACGGACCTATGTTGCAGAACTGTGGCAGCGGGAGGTCTTCAATACCTATGGCTCAACGGAAGGGACCATGTGCGGAGAGTGCGTGGTCCGGAACGGACTCCATGTCCCCGAGGATCTTGTGCACCTCGACGTCTATGATCCGGCCCTGCGGTCCTTTGTACCCGACGGAGAATGCGGGCGGGCGGTACTGACCACCCTGCTTCCGGTCGGCGGACACGCCGGTACCCTCCTGATCAACTACGATACCGAAGATACTACGGTGGTGATGACCCGTGAACCCTGTCCCTGCGGAAGAACCCATATGAAGATCATGAATCCCCAGCGTGAGGCAGAGACGGTCTGGATCCTCGGAGTCCCGGTGAACCGGGTGGACATCGAACGGGGTGTTTTTCAGCGGGCGAACATGGAATACCTCACGGGGGAATATGAGGCATTCGTGTACGGGGGTGACGGCGAGGGGGAAACCATACTCCGTGTCAGCATGGAGTGTTCCGATACCGCGTATACCCCGCGGGAAGAGATCGCCGAAAACTTCCGGAAGTCCTTCTTCAGGTACAAACCGGACCTTGCCCGTTCGATAGGGGACACGTTCTCGCTCGTCTTTTCATTAACTGAGCCGGGAGGTCTGGAACTCTACCGGCTCAAAGGCCGGCCGAAACGCCTGGTGGACCGGAGATCGTGATCGTCTTGTTCAACCGGCCGATCGCGCGGATGTCATGCATCGTGAAGTTTTTATTTCCGGAGGATATACCATACTATGCTCATGGGATATGTCCCCTGGTTTTTTCATTTTGCCGGACACCCCCAGAATCTGGCATCAACCCCCCTATCTATCCAGAGAGGTCATATCCTGAGCAACCTCTGGAAATCGTTTCTCCATTCCTGATTTCTGGATTACAACAAGATCCTCTCACCAATTGCTTTATTCCGTATCAGAACGAAGTCCTGTGAATATATGACGGTCCCGATCGCCACCCTCGCCTACGCATTCGCTGCACTGTTCATCATTCTCGATCCGCTGTTGTCGGTCCCTATTTTCACTTCGATGACCCGCGGACAGAGCCCGGCCGATATCAACCGGCAGGCACTCATCGCCGTCGCTGTTGCCGGCTTCCTGATGTACCTCTTCCTCTTCTTCAATTTCTTTATCTTCGGAACACTCGGAATCACCATCGCAAGTTTCCAGATTGCCGGAGGAATCCTTCTTTTCCTGCTCGGCCTGCAGATGGCGCTCGGCATCGATATCGGCAGGACCAAAGATCACGCGCATACCGCTGCCGGGGTGGTTATCGGTACCCCGCTCCTCTGCGGACCGGGAGCGATCACGACCGTGCTCCTCCTCTCGGAGGACAACGGGATGCTCATTACCGCCGCCGCCATAGCACTGACCCTCGCCGCGACATTCCTGATTCTCCGGTTTTCCTTCCAGATCCAGAAGATCCTTGGAGTAACGGTGACAGAGATCCTCGGAAAAATCCTGGGGATGCTGGTCGCTGCCATCGCGGTCAGTATCATTGCCGACGGTATTTTCGGATTGTTGCAGGAATACGGTTCGATCTATTCCTTCTCGCTTGCCATGGGTGGAGGATGAGGGAAAGCCCCTCATCCGGTACCATTGTTCCATGATTGGGCAATCTCCGGGATCGGGTCCGCCTCCTGCCGGAACTTCACCCAATCCAGGATACCAGCTCGTGATTCCCATCGCCCGGCATAGACGGAAACCCGCGCACCCGCGAGGGCAGAGAGCCGGTCGCTTCAGATCAGGGCCTCGAGGTCGTCCCGCGTTGCATAGAACACCTCAACCATGTGGTGCGGGTGGTACCGGAGCTTTGCCTCACGGAGCCCCGGCACCCCCATATCGCTCTCCCTGTTGATATAGGCATACCGGTCCTTTACAAAGTTGGCCGTCTCGGCATTGATCGCTTTGTATATCCCTTCACAGTCAGGCAGTCCCTTCTCGAAATGGACGACCAGGGTCGTGTCATTGAGCGGCTCAAACAGGGAGATGGCACCCACCCGTCCAAGCACCCGGATGAGGAGTCCCGAGAGTCCGAGTTCCTGCAGATGGGACACAGCACAGAGCACCGCATCCTTTTCATAGGCGAGGAACGGCTCCCCGTCACAGTTCTTCCATTCGCACCATTCCTGGAGGAATTCCTCTACCTCGTCCCGGTTATCAACGCCGATCTCCTCGACGATCGGGTTGCAGTTCTTCCGGAACCGGTTGAGGTGCCTGCGGATATTCAGGAACTCTCGCCCGGGAAGCGAAGCGAGATCTGCTGACCCGTACACGTATTCAAAGTAGTTCCGGTCAGGATACAGGGGGAGATCAGGATACCGCTGTCCGATCCATTCCCGTGAGTCCGCATCCACGAGGACGAGGGGTATATCGTCTCCCTCGTCGAGGCAGAGCGCGAAAAGGTCCCCGAGCAGTTCGTGATCACACGGGCCGATTGGCGGGCGGAACTTTGTCCTGCCGTCAATCGTGCTGGAGATAATGATGCTGTCGCGGACATGGGCGAACCGGTAGTGGGCATAGCTGTCCCAGCAGACCATGTTGGTGAACGTATTGTCACTGTGCACCAGGGGATACCGCCGGTAATGGTTGATGAAGAGTGGACGGGCATCCATAGTGACCGGGGAGAAATCAGCGCGGGAGAGCATGGTTCACACCGTCCCCCGGAACCGGAGCGGAATGTGGTCCTTCATCCGGACAAAACCGATCCCGGTGTAAAAATCCTCAGTCCCGGGCTCAGCGATCAGGGCGATCCAGGTTACGTTGCGGGAGAAACAGAACCTGAGCAGGGCCCTGACGATCATTCTCCCTACCCCTTTTCCCCGATATCCGGGGATCACCACCAGATCCTGGATATAGGCATCGGCGATTCCATCGGAAATAACCCGTCCCATCCCGACCGGCGGACCGGAATCCCCTGCAGTCGCAACAGCGAAGGCAAAACTCCCGCGGACCAGCTCAGGGATACGTGCGGGATCGTGCTCATCGAGCCACCACCCGCCAGCCTTGTACAGACCGATCAACTCGCCGGTGTCCCATTCCTTAACAATATGTACCTGCAGTTCTGGTTCCATGGCAATCCTGAAGGAATGTGTGAGGAGTATTCACCGGAAACCGGGATAAAAGAGCTGGGAAACCGCGGAGCCCCAGGACCGGCCGGTCGTCCCGGGGTGCGGAAAAATCCAGGGAACCTGGAAATACGGAAGTGATTATTCAGGAACGGGCCGTGACGCGATAATCCGGAGTGCGCATTCGACGATCGCTCCCAGCTCCTCGACCGCCATCAGACTGGAATTGAGAACAAGGTGGTAGGGGGTAAGGTCCGAGATATCGATCCCGTAATAGGTCTTGTACCGGATTGCTTCACATGCTTCCCGTTCCCGGGTCAGATCGGTCGCCTTCGAAAGATCGCTGATCGTGTCGCGGGACTGGATCCGGGAGACACGGCACTCGACCGGAGCGAACAGCCAGACTTTCAGGTCTGCTTCCGGAACGAACCAGGCCGAGAGCCTGCCCTCGACGATTATATCTTCGTGGGAGAGAGCAATCTCTTTCTGCCGGTCATCGATCAGGCGATCAAAAGAAGGGTCCTTCGCGGCAAGTTTTCCGAACTCCGCGATGTCCATGTCATGCTCGGCGGCCAGCCTGCGGAAGACCTCTCCTGCCGAAATGAGTTCAATGCCGAGTAGTTCCGAGAGGTGCTTTGCCAGTGAGGTGGTTCCGCTTCCGGGAAGCCCGCTCACTGTAATGCGCATCAGATTCCCCCGATATTCAGGGCTTTCCTGACTACCTGGGAGAGGGTGAGAGAGCAGATCATGTACCACAGGATCCAGGCCGGGACAGGTCCGAGGATGAGATCCGTCAGATTATGCTGGCCGAAGAACGGCATGGTGATCCCGATCGATTCCGGGAAGTTGTTCAGCCGGAACAGGAGCCAGAAGAAGATGGGCACCGAGATGATCAGGATGTATGCCATGGGCTTGAACTGGTTCTGGGACATCTCCAGCTGCTCCTTCATCACCTTGTCCCGCTTTGACTCGAGCTTCTTGATCTTCTTCTCATCGCCGGAGAGCTGTGCCTCGCGGAATTCCTTCTGGAATACTTTCATCCGCGCCTGGACATCCTGCATCCGTTCATAGTCGATCGTGTACTTCTGGATGACCGAGGAGTACAGCGCTGTCAGGACCGAGAGCATGATGATGATGACATAGAATGGCAGCGCCGCGGCGAGCGGACCGAAAATGACATCGAGAGCTTCACCCACCCCTTCACGTATGGCAGGGATGCTGTAGGAGAAGATCAGCACCATCGCGACAAGAAGGGCGATGATTCCCCCGTAATTTCTCGTGGCCATTCGCCTCACCTGAGTACGGCCGCCATATTTTCAACCGCTTTGTCCAGGAGGAAATCGGCATTCGTGATGTACTTGATCGAACAGCCGGTATACATGGAATAAGCCGCAGCAATGGAGCGGTTGAACTGCTGGTGCTCGGCGATCCCGTAGGACCCTTCGAGGTCGCGGGATCGGGTCTCATCGGTGAGCCTGCGGAGGAGAATCTGGTCTTCGTTGGTCTCGACCAGCACGATGGTATCGGGCATCAGTTCGCGGAGAACCCACTCCGGAAGCCCGGCAAGGTAGCCGGTTGGTGTCTTGATCGATGCATGCGTATCGATGATGACGTTTCCTTCTTCCTGTGCCATGGCCTGTGCCGCACGTTTCTGGAGGCGTTTCTGGATTTCCTTGTCGAGTTTGCGCATCTCGTCGCGATCCCTGACAATTCCCTCCTTTTGCGCCACATCAAACATGTAGGTCCCGAAATTGAGGGTCCGGTAGGAGACCCCCTCCTCTTCGAGAATTTTTAAGGCGCCGGTGACCACCGTTGTCTTTCCAACACCGGGAACCCCGGTAATGATGACTCTCCTGCCCATTCTCTCTCACTCCTTTCCAAAGAACGTCCGCATGAACGGATACATCTCCATGATCTGCTGGCTTGCGATCTCCTCGTACAGCCGGTAGGTGATGCTCACCGTCAGGAGCAATCCGGTACCGCTCACGGCCCCGATAACCCCGAAGAGGTTGGCAAAGACGGAGAGCAGGCCGATAAAGACACCGCCGATCACCGTAACCCGGGGGATGTACCGGTCCAGGTACTTCTCGAGAACCTGGGGATTTCTCCGGTATCCGGGGATCGACATTCCCGACAACTGGATCTGCCGTGCCACGTCCTTGGAGTCAAGACCCGCAGTCTTGATCCAGAACAGGGCGAAGACCGCGCCACCGACCACCATGAAGACGATGTCGATCCCGAGCCTGGTGATGATCTCCCACGGTGCATTGGTGATATTGTAGGCCGGGACCCACCACATCCAGTCGCTCGGACCGTTGATGGGGGCAAGGAAGTACATCAGCCCGCTGACCGCCTGCGATCCCGAATAGGTCCCGAAGATGGTAATGCCGACATTGTACAGGAACAGCCCGATCATCTGGATATTGGCCTGCAATACCCTGACAAGGATCATGGGCAGCACGCTGGCATAGATCAGCTTCACCGGGAACCGGGCACGTGCACCCCGCACCTGGGCATGGGCAAGCGGTATCTCGATACGGGTGGACTCCACATACACCACGATGAGGAAGATCGCTATCGTTGTGATGAATGCCAGCACCTCCGGACCCATATACTGGAGGAAATTGGCCCCGTCCATGATGACTGCCACGATCCGCGGGAAGAACCCGACCGGATACTGGTCCTGGGCCGGTATCCATGATATGAGCCCGTTAATGAGGGCCTGGGATATCCCGGCGATGATAAAGAGTCCGACACCGGATCCGATCCCCCATTTGGTCACCACTTCGTCCATGAACATGATCAGCACTCCGCCGATGCAGATCTGGATGAAGATGATGAACGAGACCGCAAAGAGGTTCCCCCCGAAGAACATGTCAGCAATCAGCGGATCCGGCCGCAGAAACCCGCCAACCAGGTTCGGCAGGGCCTCGATGATGATCATGACGAAGATCAGGAGCTTCTGGAGCCCCATGTACATGACCTGGCCACGGACGTCCGTGGTATCGATATGAAGAATATCTGCTCCCTTGAGCAGCTGCAGCACGATGGATGCCGTGACGATCGGACCAATCCCGAGCTGGATAATTGAACCGCTCGCACCGGCAAGAAGCGCCCGGTAGAACTCGAACAGGTCCTGGGAGCTTGGATCAAGACCCCAGAGCGGGATGTTGGTCATTACGAAGTAGAGAACAAGAATACCCGCTGTCCAGAGCAGCTTGTTCTTGAAATGGACATGGCCTTCCGGGCTCCGAACTGCCGGCATAGCAGCGAGCAGCGGTTCCATGCGGTCCAACAGTGTTCCCATGCTCACACCTGAAAAATTGGTCAGATGGCCAGGGCCTGACCGCCCATTGCCTCGATCTTGCTCTTAGCCTGCGCGGAAAATGATTTCGCGGTGACGTTCATCTTCAACGTGACCTTTCCGCTTCCAAGTATCTTATCGATACCGATTTGATCCGCGTTGATCAGGATTACGTCACCCTCCCGGGTCGCTTTTCCGTCGGCAACGAGGGCCGTGGCCATCTGATCGAGTTCTCCGATGGAGATGGTGGTCGGCACCCGGCTCGTCTGGTTGTAAAACCCGCATTTGCCGTTATGCACTTCTCCGTAAAGGAGGTAGTGGGAGAACCGGTGGTCGCGGTGACCTGCCCGTCCTCTTCCCCCGCGGTTCCCGGCTCCCCGCCGGTTCTTGTGGGTACCCCCTCCGCATGTCCGCGATCCGCGGAACTTTGAACGTTTGTTGACCGGCATCCTCTTCACCTCATCCTGTGGAGGAGCGAATTGATCTCCTGGCCATAGTAACCGAGCGCTCCCCCCTGCTGGACGGTCCTCTTGATCGTCCGGTATCCCTTGCGGGGCGGATGCAGCCGGAGGACCGGTTTTACCCCCGGAACATCGGTCAGCCGCGCTTCACCGGAAGCCAGTGCGGCTGCAAACTCGGTGATTCCGCCGTACGGGGAATTGCTCCTGACGTATTCATCGGTGAGGGGGGCATTCCCTATGACACGTCCGCGGGTCCGGAGGATGGTCTCGATGGTCTCGGCATCAACCTCTCCGTATGCCACAAAGTCCTTGACTTTCCGGATCATCCCGAGGTATTCAGGGGTATCCGGGACCAGCACGCAGTGGTTGATATGGTGGAGCCGGAGCATTTTGAGGGTGTCCTTGATCTCCCTGCGGGTGTTCACCACGCCACGCACCTGGACGATGGCGTACATCACACCGACCCCCCGGTGCGGATCATGTTGGTTGCCTTGAGCGCATTGAAGGTCGCCTTTGCGAAGTTGATGGTGGTCCGTGTCTGGCCCTTGGAGAAGGTCCAGGCATCCTTGATACCGGCAAGCTCGAGCACTTTCCTGCTGATCTCACCGGTGACCAGGCCGATCCCCTGGGGCGCCGGCTTGAGGGTGACCCTGACACTGCCGGCTGTGCCCTCGACCTTCATGGGAATGGAGTGTGCGGCATCGCATCCGCATTCCCAGGAGCCGCACCCTCTCTTCACCTTGATCACGTTCATCTTGGCGTCAACAATGGCTTTCTTGATGGCATCGCCGACCTGGGAATCCTTCCCCTGGCCAAAGCCGATATAACCGTTCCTGTTCCCGACCACGACCACAGCCCTGAATTTCACCCTGCGTCCCGAGTCGGTCATCCGTTGTACCATCTGGATATCGAGGACCTCGTCCTCGAGATCGGGAAGGAACATATCGACGATCTCAGGTTCCTTGATGGGGCGTCCGCTCTCGAGCACCTGGTCGATGCTGGTGATCTGTCCCGATGCAACCTGCCGACCGAGGCCGGTGAGCGGCACCCATTCTGTCTTCTCGAATGGCATTTCACCTCAACTCCTTCATGATGGCGTCGATCGTCTCTTCCACATTCTGTACAAGGTTCGCCGCGCGGTCGGGTGCATATCCTGCGATATGTTCACCTTTCACCCGCGAGTCATCAGGGAGAACCGCTTCTCCGTATGGCACATCGAGTCCGGCGGTCACCGCCCCTTTCAGTGCGGCGAATACCCGGGATCCGGGTGTTGCCCGGTGGAGTCCGATATCCAGGACCGCCCGCTCGTAGTCGGCGTTCAGCGCCTTTACCGCAAAGAGCATGCCGGTCAGGTAGGCAGCCGGGGTATTCGACGCGGATCCCGTATAGCCGAACCGGCCGAGTTCTGCAGAACTGGCGGTGATCAGGGTATGATCGCCCTCGATGCTTGCAGAGACCAGCTGGATGATGATCTGGCGGTTGCTCTTCCTGACCACCATCCGCGGCCGGTCAGATATCACGAGCTTCGCCCGCCGGTAGTAATCGGTCTTTCCTTCTTTCCTCCGTCGGAAAGGCACAAAGTACCGTGCTCCCGTCGCCATGTTACTTCATCCTCCCGGAAATGATCTCCATCTGGGCCCTGAGGTGGGCAACATTTCTGAACTGACCGCCGGAAGCCTTTCGATAGAGCAGCCGGTACATATGCCGGTCGATCTCGCCACTCTCGCGGAGAGAGACCAGTGCTTTCCTGATTGCCCGGATCTTCTGGATCCATTGCCGTTTTCGCGGGTTTCGTGCGCCAGCCGCTCCACGCCGCCTTCCCGGCCCTTTGCAGTGACCGTAGGCACGCTTCGCGATCTTTGCCCGCGCCCTTCCCCGGCTGTTTCCGCGGATCTGGTGTGCCCTGATTGCCCCTTCAGCGATGAGGCCCCGGATATCTTCCCGCGAAATAGCGTTCTTGATATCTCCGAGACGGTCCGGATCGAACCAGACCCGGTTCACACCGCAGTCGAGGATCGATGCTGCAACTCTCCGCTGGTTCGCAACGTCAGTCATCGCTGCTCACCTCCTCTCCGGGTATGCCAATCTCCCGGGGATTCAGGACCTTGAGCCCTGCCGAGAGCGCCTGTTCCTGTATTTCCCGGCGCTTCCTGTTTCCAACCGATGCCCCGATACGGATGGCGTCTTCTGCAGGGTCCAGCCCCTCCAGTTCTTTCGGGGAAAAAACCCGGACTTCATGGTAGCCGCTCGGGTGCATTCCGCGCACCGCCACCGGGCTTCCGTACCCGGGAGTCGGGAGTGGGCCCTTTGCCTTCTTCTGTCTCCGCTTCTTGGAATGAAGCCCCCGGGGCCTTCTCCAGGATTCGGAGAGCTGCTTCTTCTTTCCTGCGCCATCACGCTTGAAGCGTGTTGCCTTTTCCGAGCGGACCTGGATCAATCTCTTCTTTTCGTCGGCCATTTCCATCAACCCCTGGTCACGAGATAAATCCCGTCCTGGAAGATTCGCGGGTCGCGTTTCCTGATCTTGGTCGCATGCTCGATATTTGCCGATGAATTGCCCAGGAGCTCCTTGTTGATCCCGGTAAGCACGATCTCGTCGTTGCTGACCTTCGCGGTGACCCCGTTCTCGATGGTGGCAAAGCGCGACTTTTTCTCACCGAGGAAATTGGTGATCTCAATCCGGTTGCCCTGGAGCTTGAGCTGGATCGGGAAGTGGCTGTACACCACCTTCATCCGGTACTCGAACCCCGTGGTGACTCCGGTGCACATATTCCTGATATGGGCCTCGTACGTCCCCACCATGGCCATGACCCTTTTCCGATCTGATGCGGTCGAGACGACCACTTCCCCGTCCTCGATTTCCACGGATACCTGGGGGAACCGGACATTCCGTTCAAGCTGTCCTTTCGGACCTTTCACCTTCAGCACCGGACCATCCAGTTCGATGCTGACGCCACCGGGTATGGTTACACGTCGTTCTGATGCCATGTTTTCCACCTCAGTAGACATACCCGAGCAGCTGTCCTCCGACACCCTCTTTCCTGGCCTGTTCGTGGGTCATAACACCCTTCGAAGTGGAAAGGATCAGGATACCGAAGTTTTTCCCGGGAAGGAACTGCGTCTCCCAGTATTCAAGGTCGGAAAGCGGAACATCGTAGCGTGGTGAAATTGCACCACACCGGTTGATTCTTCCGTTCAGCTGGACCAGAAACTGCCCGCCGCGACCGTCATCGAGATACTCAAATCCGCTGATATATCCCGATTCCTGCATGATCCGGAACATGGCCCCGAGGAGTTTTCCGGCCGGTTCGATGATCACACTGGGCTTACCGCCATCGGCGGCATTTTTCAGTGCACTCATCCCGTCTGCAATGGTATTCAGTCTTGCCATCGGATTTTCCTCCTCAGTTCATCTTCTTGAAGCCCATTTTCTGGGCCCATTCCCGGAAGCACTGCCTGCAGAACATGATGTGGTACCTGCGGACGAGTCCCTGTTTCCGGCCGCACATTGTGCACGCAAACGCGCCCCGGCCAAACTTCTTTGTCTTCTCTCCGCCCATTACCGCACCTCCACGTTGTACCGTGATTTCAGGAACATCATGGAATCATCCGGCGTGACCTGCTGTTTCTTCGGCAGTTTCCGCTGTTCGATGTGGCGCCGGGTTACCCGGATGCCCCTGCGGGCTAGCACCACATTGATATCCATACCATAGATCCCGATCTGGGGGTCATAGGACATCCCCGGGAAATCGGTATGCTCCTCGATCCCGAAGGAGAAGTTCCCCTGCCGGTCGAACTGACCGGGGGAGACCCTCTTTTCGATGATTTTGAGCGCCGTTTCCAGGAACTCCCCTGCCTTCTTTCCCCGGAGGGTAACCTTGCAGCTGATAGGGGCTCCTTTCCGGATTCCGAAGGTGGGATTGGTTTTCTTGGCATTGCTCCGCACGGGAGCGTTTCCCGTGATCTGGCGCATCAGGTCGATGCCCTTGGAGAGCTTGTCGCCACCCTCGCCGACGCCCATGTGAACCACGACCTTGTCGACGTAGAGCTCGCGCATCGGATTCATTCCTCAATCCCCCATTCGGCGAGTGCCGGGGTCTCACGGCCAACCATATAGATGTAGGAATCGATGGTGTCGAAGGTCGTGCCTGAACTCTCATCGACGAGGAAGACGCGGTTGGGGACACTGCCCGGGATCTTCTCGATCCTGGTGATCCGGGCGATCTTTCCGGAATGCTTTCCTCCGATGACCATGGCCATGTTTCCAACGGCGAACGGGAAGTGATCCACGATGGTGAATCTGTCTTCAGCCGACAGTGAGAGCACGACCGAGTCGCCGGGTTTGTAGCGGTTGTCGGCAAGGACATTTCCGCCGTAGCGGAGGTTCAGCTGGACTTTCCCGCCTCGAACCGTGGTCTTCCCCCTGATCTTTGCCAGACGGGTCTTTGCGGACTCGGCATCGATCTCGATGGTCTTGTGCCTGCCCTTCTTGTCCCGGAGGATACGGAAATGCTTGCCGATCTTCGGCATGGAGACGATATCGAAGATCCCGATTCCCATCCTCGGATCCCGGCAGGACCGGCCGTTGATAAGGACATCCCGCTGCCCGAGGATCTGCTTGACCTCTTTCATGTTCAGGGCATATCCCATGTGGTCACGCAGCCAGACGGCGACCGGCATGGCATTTGCGTTGTGCGGGCCGGCTGCGGTCTTGGTGATGAACTTGTTGACCTTCTTTGGAATATGCCATGAATCGGGTGCCCGGAGTCGCTTGAGATGATCTGACATCAGCGTCCCTCCGCGAGCTTCTCAACTCTTTTGGCATCCTTGAGATTGAGCTTGGTGATCTGGACATTCGACGGATCGATCGGGCGGGGCATCTCGGTTCCGTCTGCCTTGGGAATAGAGACTCCCTCGACCACGATCCGGTAGCGTCCCGTATCGACGGCTTCCACCACTCCTTCCGTCCCGGCTGATTCTCCGCGGAGAACCTTTACGGTGTCTCCCTTGATGACCCGGGCAGAGCGTCTCTTGTACTCGCCCCTGAGCTCCGATGAGAGCGGGGCGGAGAGGAGGCCGCTGCGAAGGTGCAGTGGTGCGGTATAGCGTGCCTTGCGCTGTTTTCTTGGCTGTTTGCTTTCAATTCGTACCATATACCGACACCTCACACGATCATGGTGGCCATGGAGCCGATCTTCGGGAAACGCTCGGCAACCTCCCTGGCTACCGCGCCCTTGATCTCGGTCCCGCGGGGCTCGTTCTTTTCGTCGACGATAACCACGGCATTGTCGTCAAATGCAACGCGGAGTCCGCTCGGCCTCCGTATCTCTTTCCGCTGCCTGATGACCACCGCACGCACCAGCTTGCGCCGCATGTCCGGGGTCCCCTTCTTGACGCTCACCGTGGCGATATCCCCGAGCCCCATCTTCGGCTGCCGGCGGCGCACGCCGTGGTAACCGAAGACCGAGACGATCTGCACCTCACGGGCGCCGGTATTATCGGCGCACAGAAGTCGCGTCCCGGTGGAGAGGGCCCGGGGAGTCGATGACTGCTTGGCCTTCATGACTGCTGCACCTCCACCACTACGAACGTGGTGGTTTTCGAGAGCGGCCTGCATTCGGCAATCTTGACGGTGTCACCGTTCTTTGCCTGGATGCAGGGCGGATTATGGGCATGAATCCGCGAGCTCCTCTTCTCGTACCGGTTATACTTGCCCACATAATGGAGGTAGTCTCTCTCCACGACCACCGTTCCCATCATGCGGTCGCTCACGACTTTACCGGTGATCACCTGGCCGCGCACCGGTAAACTGCCGTGAAACGGACAATTTGCGTCGCTGCATGCCTCTTCAGGCTGCCGGACGCCCAATCCAATATCTCGTGCCATTATGGTCCTCTCTTTTTTGTATGCTGCGTGATTCTCTTTTCGGGAGCCATGACCAGCGCTGAACCGTCTACCTCGACCAGCAGACCATCGCCAAGGGAGAACCGGAACCGGGTGAAGGGTTTCGGTATTCTCCGGTCACCACAGGAGGTGCGGATGACGAGGGTGTTCCTGGTTTCATCGATGATCCGGCCGCTGATGCCCCGGTGCAGGGGATTTGCTGCCTCCACGACCAGAACATCCAGCCCGATGAACTCGTGACGCAGGATGTTCCGGGGAGCAATCATACCGTTCTCCTCTGGTTCTGCTCGGTCATCATCCGGGCAATGGTCCGGCGGAGTTCCCGGATTCTCCCGGGATTCTCGGTCGACCCTCCCGCGCTGACTTTGCCGTTGTGCTGGATGAGCTCGATCTTCAGCTTGTCCATCTGCTCCTGCAGTTCCACATCGGAGAGCTGCCGGATGTCGCTTGCGCGGAATATCGCCATTTACCGCTCCTCCACGATGGTTTCTTCGGCAAACTCCTCGATGATCTCCTCGAGATCATCGACGATATCCTCACCGACATCGGTCACTTCGATATCAGGTGCCGGCAGGGGTTTTCCTTTCGGCTTGATCATCTCGAAGTGATCGGGGAGCTTGGCGTCGGGCGGGATGATCCTGACCTGGACACCGATGACCCCGAGCTTCTTGACGGCGACGGCATACCCTTTCTCAACGATGGTGTTGACCGGTTCACCGCTGTGCTTGATGTAGCCCTGGGTGAATTTCTGGACACGGGCACGGGATCCAGTGAGTTTCCCGGCGATGACGACCTCGCATCCCAGGGCTCCGGACTCCATAACCCGTCTGATGATACTCGATCCGGCCTTCCGGAAATACCAGCCCCGCTCAAGAGCATTGGCAAGCCGTTCGGCCATGATCTGGGCATTGAAGCTTGGATTCGCAACCTGCTGGACCTCAATCTGGGGTGATTCGACCCCGAAATCGGTGGCGAGGTCCTGGGTCAGCTGGCGGACCACCTTTCCGCCTTTGCCGATCACGATACCTGGTTTCTCGGCATAGATGGTCACCTGGGTGCCGAGCGGGGTCCTCTGCAGGTCCATTCCGCCGTATCCGGCGCGCTTGAGCTCCTTGACCAGGTGCTTTTCCACCCGGGCCCGTCGTGCACCTTCAGCGACGAATTTTCTCTCTACTGCCATCACTGCACCTCCTGCACCACGATCTCGATGTTCACGGTCTCCCGGCGCTTCGGGGTTGCCCGCCCCATGGCCCTCGGGAACATCCCCTGGAACGCCCTTCCGCGGTTGGCGGCCGCGTGGATGATCCGCAGGTTCTCGGTATCGAGGCCGAGATACTCGGCATTCTTGGTGACCGAATGGATGAGCCGGATGTAGGCCAGGGAGGCCTTTCGCGGATACCGGCCGGCATCCCATCCGGAGAGGCCGCGCTTGTGGGCGACCTTGTGGTTGAACTTCCGGAACGGGATTGCTTTTTTGGCGGCGACGACCTCTTCGAGATACGCGACAGCCTCCCCGGTCTTCTTGTTCTTGATGAACCTGGCGATTTCCATGGCGTGCTTAGGGGAGATGGGCAGTTCATTTGCCTTTCCCCGTGCCACGGTATCTCCCGAAACCGGTGTTGAATACCCTGTGCGTGCCATGTCCATCACTTCAGCGGTACGTATTTGCTCGACCGGGTGGCACCGATACCGGCGCTCCCGTGCGTCACTCTTCTCCTGGTCAGCGCGAACTCGCCCAGGTAGTGGAAGACCGATTCGGGCTGGAGTTCGATCTTCATGAACTCCTTGCCGTTATAGATCTCCACTTCCTTCCCGATCATCTCCGGCATGATGATCATGTCCCGGAGATGGGTGCGGATCTTCGCGTCACCGCTCCTGAACCGGGAGAGGAGATGCTCCTCGCCCCGGGTCAGGCCCCTCGTTACTTTCCGGCGGGCCCGTGCGGGCATGACCGGCAGGAGCTCGCTCATCCCCATCTTGCGGAGGTCTTCGATCCGGAAGCCGCGGTAGGTGAATTCCTCGCGCCGCCTCGGCAGTCTCTTCTGTGTCTTCTTTGCCATGTCAATACCCTCACTTCTTGCCGCGGCCGGTCTTCCGGGCCGCTATGTGGCCGACAGTCCTTCCCGGAGATGTACCCCGGCCCACGGTCTTCGGCCGGCCTGCATGCTGGTGGCCTCCGCCCCCGAAGGGATGGTCAATCACGTTCATAGCCACACCCCGCACGCGGGGCCAGTTCGAGGCCGTGTTCCTCATCTTGTGGAACTTGTTGCCGGCCTTGACGAACGGTTTCTCTCCGCGACCGCCACCCGCAACGATCCCGACCGTCGCCCGGCACCGGGAGTTGAACCACTTGGTGACGCCGCTCGGCATCTGGACGCCCACGCGGCCTTCGCTTTTGTCGATGACAATGGCCTGGACGCCGCCCGCCCGGACGAACTTTCCGCCGTCATTGGGCCGCGCTTCTATGTTGCAGACATAGGCCCCGGTCGGGATCGATCCGAGTGGAAGGGTGTTGCCGTTCCGGACTTCGGCCTCCGGGCCCCAGACGACCTCGTCTCCCACACCCACACCTTCGGTGACCAGCATATACATCCGCGATCCGTCCTCGAGTTTCACGAGTGCGATGGGGGTATGGCGTGCCGGGTCATGCTCGATGTCGGCTACCCTGCCCTTTACCGTGGTCTCACTGGTTCCGGCGTGACGGAGTGCCGCCTTATATCGGTGTGACGGCACCCTGTAGGTCGGACCCCCTTTTCCTCTGCTCTGTGTTGTAATCCGGTGTCCCATCTCTCTCACCTACATTATGCCAAGCCGGCTGAGAATCTCCTCGGCAGCCTTCTCGTTGGCAAAGCTGATGGTCGCTTTCTTATCGCCGTGCATGGTCATTGCCGTGGAGATCGCGGTAACCTCCTGTTCGAAGGCCCGCTCGATCTCCCGCTTGATCTGGCTCTTGGTGGCGTTCCGGTCCACGAGGAACTGGAGCTTGTTCTCGTTCTCCAGCGCCATCATGGCCTTTTCTGTCACATACGGATGCTTCAGCACCATCTCACTGCCCTCCCAGTTTCAACAGGGCACTCTCGGTGAAGACCGTAAGACGGCCGGAAAGGGTGCCCGGAGCAAGGAGTTCCGTATTCAGCTGGTCAAAGGTCACCACGTCAACACCGGCAAGGTTCTGCGCTGCTTTCAGGGGTTTATCCGCGGTGACGATGAGCAGACTCTTGCGCTGCTTGTAGCGCCGGCCCCGCATCTTTCCGCGGCCGGCACGGACCTTTTTGCTCTGCTTGGAGCGTTCCACATCAGGGAAGATCCCGGCCGCCGTCAGGGCAGAGATGACGTCCGCAGTCCTGCCCAGCTCCTCAAACCTGTCCTCGAATACCACCGGGACCGCGCCGGAAAAGAGGTGCCCCCGCGCCCGCACACGTTCTTCCGATGCGCTTGCGGCAAGGGCAGACCTGAAAGCCTTCTGCTTCTCCTTCTTGTTGATCCGCTGCACGAGAACTTTCTCGACCACCGGCGGGTGGGCTTCGCGCCCGCCCTTCGCCTGCGGCACCTTTGCTGCCCGTGATCCGGACCTGATACGGGGAACGTGGGACACCCCGCGGCCACTGCCCCAGCCCACGGCAGATGATTCGATGCCTGCGTAGGGGTAGGTACCGTGCGGCTGCCTGCGGGTGCTCTGGAGGGCGAGAACGGCTTTCTTGATGAGATCGGGACGGTATTCTTCTGAAAATGCCTCAGGCAGATCGATATCCCCTGCCACCGTGCCATCAAGTGTTAGAATCTGTGCTTTCATCGTTTCTCACCCCTGCTTGCTCTGGACGCTCACGAATTCGATCGCGGGCTGCCTGGCCACATGTTCTCCCTGCCTGGTTGCTGGACGAATCCTGACCAGTCTCTTTGCAGGTCCGGGAATGGAGCCTTTTACCAGCACATACGGATTGCGGATCACCCCATAGTGGAGGAACCCTCCGGACGGGGTAATCTCTGCCCCGTTGTCACCGATCGAGAGAATTCTCTTGTTGAATTCGGTCCGCTGCTGGTAACCCATCTGCCCGGTCTGCGGCACCTGCCAGCGGACATGGTGGGGGTTCCAGGGCCCCAGGTTCCCGATATGGCGCTTCTTGCCGCCCCGGGAATGTTTCCGCTTGCGGAGCTTGATTCCCCAGCGTTTCACCGGGCCCTGGGTTCCTTTTCCGGTGGTGACTGCGGTGATGTCCGCATAGGATCCGGGCGCGATGACGCTTTTCAGGCTGACTTCCTTTCCGAGCAGGCCGGTTGCGAACTCAAAGCGTCCTTCAACCGGACCCCCGGCCACCCGGACCTCCATGAGGTCGGGTACCTTCTTCGGGATGCCGGAAACCCGGTCCGGGGTGGTATGCATCAGCACAAATATGTCGGCGACCTTTCCTTCGGCCATCGCTTCCTCGACCTTCTTTCGCGCCGCTTCGCCGTCGTATGAAGAGGGGAGGGTGATCCGTTTTTCCAGGGCCGGATCAGGTTTCTCCGTCCAGACTTCGGTCAGGGGGTGCCGGCCGTAGGTATCCCGGGCATATGCCCTGACAGCTGCGACTTTCATGGCAGGAATCTCGATGACGGTTACCGGGACCATGATGTCCTTTCCTTCGGTCGGGCTGTTCTTGTGATCATCAACCATGACCACATGCGTCATGCCCACCTTGTAACCGGCAAATCCCTGCAGCACCGGAGTTCCCTCGTATTCAGGCCAGGACTGGTACTTCGGAACCTGGCTTTTTGCCCGCTTTCTGGGGCTGAATGCGAGGGATCCCTTTCGCGGTGTGTTGATTTTCGGCATGCTTTATCAATCCTCGTATGAGATCTGAACATTTCGTGCAGTATTCCGGACCGCGGCTCCATCCGGGGGATAGAACCGTGGATGGCCCGGTGTGCTCCGAGAAAGCGTGATGCTCAATGGTATGAGCTGGTCCGCCGGCACTCCACCAGCGGTGCGAACCCGTCTTCGTTTTGATCCCGTTATGTGGTTCTCGCGAATCTCTCTTCTCCGCCGACCACTAGATCCAACCGGTCTTCGCCAACAGATACTGAGTCTCGCGCATATGTACCGCTCTGCGGCACATGCAGGCCCGTGATGAGACCACGTCCACCCGTGCGCTTATCAGATCCACCGTGTCAGCCCGTTGTGAATGATCACAACTCCTTCTCGGCTGCGCCCGGTATAGGGCGCACGCCAACCCGTGAGGAACCGGCTCCCGCCGGAAACCTCAGAGAGGCTTCCATAATTATTACACAGAAATGAATATAAATCTTCTCGATGCATGCCCGTGATCGCCTCCCGGGCAGAACGCCCCCGCATCCGATCGGCGATTCGCCAGATCCTTCTTATCCGAAGTAGAGATCCCCTTCGTCGTTGATATAGACCTCGATCTTGTCCCTGATGTGGCGGGCCCGGAGGCGCTCCGGCATCGCCTCTCTCATTTTATTGATGAGCGAGATGGTGTCGTACTTGACCTTGATGCCGAGGCGCTCGGCCTCCCGGTAGATAAGCGGGGCGACCTCGAGGACATCCATCCCCGGATCGATGGTGCAGAGATGAGTGGCGTCAAGCGTATACAGGAAATCCAGGGTCTCCTTTGCTCTCCTGATATTCTCCATAGCCGATTTTTCGATTGTGCAGACATTTGCCTTTGAAGTGTGGATGATATCGGCAATCTGTTGCTGGGTCAGCCCTTGCTTCCGGTATCTCAGTACTTCTTTCTGGCGATCGGTAAGCAACCCATCTTTCATTA
>JAAEET010000062.1 GCA_013415565.1 Methanomicrobiales archaeon | reverse complement strand
ATCTCTTTCAGCCGCCAAAAGTCGCCTTCGAGATCTTTTCGCAGCGGGGGATTATGGGTGATGACCGCCGGATGGTAGACCGGAAAGATGATGATGCGCCCGTGAGGAGCATCCGCCGGGAATGCCGTGCCATGGATCTCACTGATCTTTCCAACGGGAATACCGAACTGGCTCATGATGACCGAAGCTGAGAACCGGCCCATGGGAACGATGACGGACGGACGCAGCAGGGCGATCTGCCGGTCCAGATAGGGTTTACAGAGTGCTATCTCGTCGGGCTTCGGGTCCCGGTTTTCCGGGGGCCTGCATTTGAGGACACTGGTGATGAATACGTCGGTCCGGGAGAGGCCGATGGAGGACAGGAGGCCGTCGAGTACTCGTCCGGCCCGGCCGGCAAATGGCCTCCCCGTGCTATCCTCCTTCTCCCCCGGGGCTTCACCGATCAGAAGGATCCGTGAAGGGACCGGGCCTTCTCCGGGCACTGCATTGGTGCGTCCTGAAGAAAGCCTGCAGCGGGTGCAGGTGAGGATCTCATCTTCAAGTATACGGGCCATCTCGCCGGTCATTGACGTACAGCTTCTCTCTGTGAACCGATTTGATACATCCGATTCCGGTTTTCCGATATCACGTTCCGTCAGCCGAATCCTCTCCCGAATCCTTACCGGACTGAAGGGGGGTTACCAGGATTTTATCGATCCTGTTTCCATCCATGTCGATCACTTCGAACCGGAGATTATTCCATTCAAACACATCACCGGTTGCCGGGATCCTCCCGAGCTCCGTCATCACGAATCCTGCAAGGGTATGAAACAGCCCTTCCCGCTCACCGGGGAGACGTGATAACCCGAAAAGGTCTTTTACCTCATCGAGAGGGTAGAGACCATCGATGAGAACAGATCCGTCTTCACGGAACGTCAGTTCCCGGTCACGCGGAGACCCGGGAGTGCCGATGTCTCCGATGATCGCCGTCAGGATGTCATGAACGGTGATCACCCCGGTGATCACGCCGAACTCATCGATCGCAAGAGCGATGGGAGTCGCCGAAGTTCTGAAGAGTTCCAGCAGCTTCAGGGCCGGGGCCGTCTCAGAGACGATGATCGGATCACGGATGATCCGGGAGATATCGGCACCGCGGTGCTCGATCATCTGGGCCCAGAGATCGCGTACCCAGACGACACCGGAAAGAGTATCCAGCTGCCCCCGGTATACCGGAAGGAACGAGTGATTGCTCGAGAGAACCTTCTTCATCGCGGATTCCAGGGGTTCATCGAGATCGATTCCCACGATTTCCGGGCGGGGTGTCATGAGGGTGAAGACCTTCCGGTCACCAAGCCGGAATATGGCATTGACCATGGTCTCTTCGGCCTTCTCGATCACCCCGGTCCGGGCCCCTTCCGACACCATCCTCCAGATCTCCTCTTCCGAGATCTCTGCCGGCACCGGCCGCTTCTTCCCGGACACCCGGAGAACGCCTTCGGTACTCGCAGAGAGTATCCGGACAAGCGGGGACGCCAGGACCGAGATTGCCCGGAGGAAACGCGCGACCCGTGATGCGATGTATTCGGGGTTGTCAAGGCCGATTCTCTTGGGGACCAGCTCCCCGAATACGAGAGAGAAGTAGGTCGTGGCGATCACGATGATGGCGACACTGATGGCCGTTGCATAGGGTGCCAGAGCAGGGAGGGTTTCAAAAAAAGGGGTGAGGTACTTGGCGAAGGTGATCCCGCTGTACGCACCGGCAACGATCCCGATGAGGGTGATGGCGACCTGGATGGTGGAAAGGAAGGTATTGGGATCCTTCAGGAGCTCCAGGGCAGTTGCTGCCCCGGCATCCCCCTCTCCGGCCAGCAGCTCGAGCCGGATCCTGTTCGATGAGACCAGCGCGAACTCTGCCATGGAGAAAAAACCGTTCAGCCCGATGAGAATCGAGACGACGAGCAATTCGGGGAGCAGTTCAGCAGTCGCCAAGCCGGGCAGTCCCTCCCTGCATCTGATCGCACATATTCACTCTGGTAAGGAACGGACGGATAAAAAAGGTACGGAGATGTTCCGGCACTGACCGAAAGAATCGATTTTATTCCACCACGGGAGATTCCAGGTTCCCACAGAGCCGGAATTGATGTTCCTCACCGTGCATCAGCAAGAGAACAGGGAACGCCGCAGGCAGGAAAGCCGCAAGCGCCATCGGACCCGGTTACGCGGAGCCTTCCCGGCCGGTGAGTGCGCCGGCGACCGCAGCCCGGATCCGGTCCTCGAGTCCCGGGACATTCCTGACATCACGCAGCCGGTCGATACTATCGATCAGAAGAGTACCTGACGGGGTGATGTGGAGGTTTTCCATGAAGTCATGGATCACCTGCGTGACACAGGAAAAATTCTCTTTCCCGGTTCTTCCTGAGACCGAGAAGAGGAGGCCCTTTTTGGGTTCAAACCTGCCCGCCAGGGTCATCTCGGCATGGAATGCCTGGAAGCGGTCGATCACCATCTTCAGTTCTCCCGGCACCGTTGAGGTGTACACCGGGGTGCAGATGACGAGGAGGAAAGCCTGGCGGAGGGAGCTGATAATCCCCGTCATATCATCGGCAAAGGTGCAGAACCCGGTATTGTAGCACTGGTAGCACCCGATACACCCGGTGATCCAGAGATCGTGAGGGTACACCACCTCTGCCGAGCAACCCGCCTCTTCGGCCGCGGCTGCGGCCCAGCCAGCGATAATACTGCAGTTTCCATCGGCCCGCGGGCTACCCTGGATGATCAGCACGTCTGGCCTCCCGGAATCCGGAGGCCTCCCGATCCGCTCCAGGTGTGCGGCGAAGAATGCTTCAGGATCCCGGGACAGCAGGTCCTCCCAGTCTCGTGCCTCTTTTCGTGCGGCCGATTCGGCATCCAGGGGATCTGTCGGGGAATATTCATACGTGTTTGTCCGGTACAGGGCGAGGGTCAGGTCCCCATGCAGAAGCCTGAGGGTAAAGAGGTGAAGTCCCGGGTAGAGGGACGAGAGGTCACGGCGGGTAAGGACCATGGTGTAGGATCCCTCTCCCGCTGCCACTTCCTTACGTTCGATGAGTTCCTCGCATTCCTCCATCAGGAATGGGTAGAACCCTGTGCCTGATAAGCGTATTTCACCGAACTGCCGTTTTCCGATACAGCCCTTTTTATCACCGGAAATCCGATATGATGTAAGATGGATCCCCTCCCAGCCTTCGCCCTCACCCTGCTGGCTATCTCCGTCATCGGTATCCGGTTCAGGATAGCCCCGTTCTTCACCCTGGTGGGAGGGGCCCTCTTCTATGGGATCCTCACCGGGCTTGCACCGGATCGCCTTATCACCGTGATGACGGCCGGGCTCGGGAAGGTTTTCGGGCTCTTTGCCATCGTCATCCTTTCAGGAGCGGTCATTGCGAAGATCCTCGAAGAGCAGGGGCAGGTTGCAGAGATCGTTGCTGATATCAGGGGGTGGATCAGGACTCCCGCAACCCTTTCCGGGCTTTCCGGGTTTCTGCTGGCACTCCCGGTGGCATGCAGCATCACGGCGTTCATCATCCTCGAACCGATCATCAGGAATCTCGGAAAAGACGAGTCGTGCCGGACGCTGCTGATCCTTGCGGCTATCGGCAGCCTCTTGTCGTTCGGGCTTATCTACCCGACCCCGGCCACCATACCCCTGGTCGAGGCACTCCTGACGGGGATCTCCCCCCTTGTATATGACGCGGTGGCAATCGCGCTTTCCCTGATCCTGCTTGCCGGGGTGCTCGTACTGTCCCGACGGACTGCAGCCTGCATGCTGCCCGATGAGGCCGCCGCTCCCCCTGCCGGCTCCGCACCACGGTTCCATATCCGTGCCTGGGCACCCTTCGCGGCCATACTCCTCGCGGTTCCTGCAGGTGCCGCACTCGGGCTCTCCACCGGCTCCCTGATCCAGGTAATCATGCTCACCGGAGCGGTTACCGCACTGCTCCTTGCCTCACCTTCTGCCCGGATGTCCGGACTTCACCGGGGAGCGAAGCATGCCGGCCTCATCATCTTTGATATCTGCGGCGCCGGGGCGCTTGCCGCAGTAATCCTCGAATCGGGATTTGCCGGTGCAGCACTGGGAGGGATCACCATGGTTGCCCCCCTTCTCGCGGCACCATTCCTGCTGGCGGCACTCCTCCAGACCGCCCAGGGATCGAGAGTGGTGACCGCGGTGATCACGGCCGAGATCCTCGCCGGAACTCCGGCTGCAGCGACCATCCATCCCGTCACCCTGGTCCTGATGGTCGTGGCCGGTACCTTTGTCTTCAGTTACGTGACCGATCCGTACTTCTGGATCGTGAAACATGCAACCGGCAGCGGAATTCCGGCAATGATACGGGGCTATACCCTCCCGCTCGCGGCATGCGGACTGATCACCTTCCTTGTTGCCCTGGGTCTCCAGACCATTCTGGCATGAGGAAATGCCTCACCGTATGACGGTCCCGACCGGACGCCGGGGTGTCGCTGGGACCGGGGCAGCGTAACCGATCCGGAAGAACATCTGGATGGTGCGGTTTCGCGGGATACCAAGAAAGTCATACAGGTTATTCCTAAGATCCTCCATGCCGGGGTAATCTGAAAGGATCTGGGTCATGGGCTGAAATGAAAGTCCAAGCGAGGCGGCGGTGAGGGCCACGCGCTCGAACGCTCTCCCTGCCCTGATCTGCTCAACCCGCAGGTTCCCGGGAGTGGTGATCCAGCCGAAGCCCGCGGCAGTGGAAGCCTGCCGGCGGGCACACGAAATCAGGGTCTCCTTCAGGAGAGCCTCTCTCCGGTCTCCGCTGACGAGGGCCATCCGGAGCCGCAGCCAGACCAGGGAGAGAGAGGAGAGACCAAGGTCCGTCAGGTTGCAGCCGGCACGGCGATCTGAACGGCAGGTCGTATCCAGGAACAACAGGAGTTCCCGGAACCGATCTTCACCGGACAATTCGATAGCCGTTGCCTGGTATAGGAGGGCGGCAATGGCCGATCGGGATCCGGGGTCGGTGAGCAGACCCATCGGGATTGCAGACTGATCATAAGAATCGGAGAGCCCTGCGAGTGTCTCCTGGCCGATGCTGCGGCCTGAAAACGGAATCCTGCTCGTACGGCGAAGGAAGAGAACAGCAGCCAGCGGATCTTTTTCCACTGCAGTATCTCTGATAAGATCGATACGTGCCACCGGTTCGGAAAGATCCAGCCGTGCTCCGGGCCATCCGGAAGGAAACAGGGTAATATCAGTCCGGTAACCCTGGTCCCGGGCGGCAATATCCAGGTTTTCGAGAAAGGCGCCATGGGCGATGAAGATCCGGCGGAAGTCCGGGTCAAGCGCAGGGAGAATCCGCCCGGGGTCGATACAGAGCTCGATCCGGTCAGGGACGGGGAATCTGACCATCCAGGGCTGGATATTAAGCGGGCTCGGAGCGGCAAGAGCCCGGGCCACCATCAGGTGAAACCTTTCCGGCCGGGAAGGAGAGGCGGTCAGTGGCCCACCTCACGAATATCGGACGATGACCCGGAAGAGCCCGTGCTCCGGTAGTGCAGGTAAATTCCGAGAGAGGCGAGCAGCGTTGCCAGGCTGATGATATTGGCTACGATGATGATCATATCCCGGATCAGAAAGCCATAGACGGCCCAGAGTGATACCCCGGTTGTGAACTGACAGAGCGTTCCAAGGCTGACGTCTGAGACCGATTTTGTCCGGTACATCTTCATCATCTGGGGGACAAACCCGAACATTGTCAGGAGTGCGGCCATGATTCCAATGAGAAGCCACGGAGACATGGGAGGGTGGTGAAAGAACCAGATCAGTATGCTCTGTAGTCCGGGAAAACGAGTCCCATCCTCAACCGGGCGGGGCGATGGCCTTTTCAAGGGGAGGCGCCAGATCATCCCTGTGGTAGCATGGTAAAACTTCTTG